>NZ_SWMA01000074.1:0-3707 GCF_005222685.1 Segeticoccus rhizosphaerae | reverse complement strand
AGATCCCGCCGATGGCCGCCTACTTCACGAAGCCCCGCCGTTGGACCTCAAACCCCACCACCCCAAGGGACTCTCCTCCCGGCCGAATCCGCTGGGGCTGCACCGGGTCTCAGTCCTGGCGGTCGAGGACTGCCGGCTTCGGGTACAGCCGCTCGAGGCCGTGGACGGCACGCCACTGGTCGACATCAAGCCCGTCATCCGACCCACCGAGGGCTGAGAACCAGCTGCCCAAGCCGACCCACCCCGGCAGGCGCGGGAGTCGGCCGGGTGACATCAACTCTTCTTCGCTGCTGGACTGAGGGCCGATGAGCTCGACAGCACAACGTGCTCGCTGATACGCCAGCTGTGCACCTCCGCCCCCGAGTTGAGCCGTGTTCCCCCATGCCGATCGGCGCACCGCCTGGCGATGGCACGGACAAGGTCTGTCTGGAGGACGATCTTCGCAAGGCATGACGGCGGCAAAGTTTGACGAAGGCAACAGCTACTTGGTCCACCGCCTGCACTTCCTTGACCTGCGCGGCGACACCAAGCTGGTGGAGGAGGTGGCAGTGGTGTTCACGCCGGGTTGGGTCTACGTCCAAGAATCCAGCAGGGACGGCTACGTGCTGCCGCGAGAACGGGTACTTCTGGTCGAGGGAGTCAGGAGAGCCGAGCGGCCAGCCACTCGCGAGAAGGGGTGATCCGTCGGCGTCGGGGTCGTGACCGAACGTGGGTCGGCTCGTGTGCGCCTCCACGCGGATGGCGTTCAACCGGATGGGCGGAATCGGGTGCAGCCCAGCACGCCAGATCAGAAGTCACGAGGCCTGCGCCGCGAACGCTAATCCTGGTGCCGGACATGTACTGGGTATGAGGGAGTACTCGATGGAGTCGGACCAGGGGTTGTGGCGCTTGGTCCGCGACGATGATGATGCGGCCGCCTTCGGCGCGGGACGGCAGTCAACGCGATTGCCAAGATCGTCGCCGTAAGCGGATCCGCTTCCGGACGCCGGCGACAGTGTTGGGCTCCGGCCGGCTTCACGTTGGCCTCGACCTCGCTGCACGATGCGGTCGTCGGACGAGGGGCCGCTGACGGTGGCCGGAGGTTGCTCCGACTGCGGAACGGCGCCTCGACTTCCAACAGCCTCTCATCGGCCGCAACGGCCCCTCATCCGGGGCGGCCAGTGTCGGCCGGATAGTCGAGCGATCAAGGTCGAGCGGGGTCGCCGGAGACCGTTCGGCACTCGTGTCGTGCAGTGAATAACAAGCCAGGCTGGCACAAGCCAGGCTGGCACAAGCCAGGCGTTGATCGGGGCGTGGCGCATCCTGCAATGCGCGCCGGGATGGTGCCAGCGCGACTTGCACTACCGGGGCTCGCTGATCGGCGGCGGCGACGTGGACGTCCGGCGGCCACCGGTGAGGCCGGTCTCGGGTTGTCACGGCGTGCGATCACTCAACCATGGCCGGCTCCCGACCTTGATCCGATCCGCGATTCCGGCGATGTCGTCCAGTTCTCCGGCCGCGACGCTGATCACCAACTCGTAGGCCTCATCATTGGTCATGGTGAGTCGACGGCCGTTGATACCGAGGAAGGCGATCGTGGCGGCCAGTGCCAGCCGTTTGTTCCCATCCACCAGGGCGTGATTGCGGGCCAGCGAGTGCAGCAACGCCGCGGCCTTCTCCTCCAGGAGGAGGTAGGCATCCTTACCGAAGGCTGTGGCCTGCGGACGGGCCAACGCCGATTGCAGCAGCCCATGGTCCCGGATCGGTACATCAGCGCCGAGGGTTCGCTCGGCGACGTGCAGCAACTCTGCGAGAGTCAGGTAGATCACTGACCAAGCCGCTCCAACGCCTCGGCGTAGCGCGGCAACTCCTGATCAAGGACGCTGTCGAGCAATTCGGCACGACTGTGATTCTCCACGTACTCGCGCACCGCCTGCCGAGCGATGTCTTGCATCGAGCGGGACTCACGCTCGGCACGACGACGCAGCGCGTCCGCTTCTGCGTCCGAGAGGCGCAATGTCATAGACATGGCGTCATGGTATCACTCATGACACCACCTGATCGCGGCATCGGGTCCGACTACCGTGACGATCCTGCTGGCCAGGCAGATCGGGACCACGGTACGCCGGGTTGTCTGAGCAGGAGATGGAAAGCGACCGACGGCGGGTCCTCAGATGCCGGCCCGCCATGCTTGACGAGCTCACTCGATGAGGTCCGGCGGTCGGGTCCGGAAGCAGTGTCAAGGGACCACCCACGGAAACAGTAGGTGACCAGGACGGCTTCGCGCCTGCTGGAGGACGAGTGTTCACCGGTAGGTAGCACCGTCTGGATCGTGTCAACGGGCAGGGATGTCATACGGCATGCCGCAGGCGGGTCGACCGACGGCGATCAATCATCGCTCACGCGAGTGCTTCGAGAGCGGTGGCGGCCGCGGTGGAGGCGACGTTGCGGCCCATGTAGACGTTCTGGGTGAGTGAGGGCTGAGCGTGGCCGAGCTGGTCGGCGATGGCCCGCGCGGACAGGCCGGCCTCGTCGAGGAGGGTGGCGGTGGTCTTGCGGAAGACGTGGCTGGTGACCCAGGGCACGCCGGCCCAGGCGAGGCTGTCTCTGAGGTCGGCCTGGGTGTTCGAGGGGTCGCGCAGGCCGCCCTTCGGTGCTGGGAACACGGGTGTGTCTGCGGCCTTCGGTGCGAAGGCTTCGCGGCGGAGCGTGAGCACCTCGACGCACCACCGCGGCAGCGCCAAGGTCCGCAGTCCGGCTGTCGTCTTGGTCGCCTTCACCACCAGACCCTGCCCCTTGACCCGGATCACCGTGCCGCGCACCTGAACGGTGCCCCGCTCGAAGTCCACTGCGTCCCAGGTGACGGCGGAGACCTCACCGATGCGCAAACCGGACGCCAGCATGAAGGAGACCAGGTCGGGGAGGTCACGTGCGACCGCCTTGTCGTCGTAGGTGAGGATCGCCCGCAGCTGGCGTGCCTGGGCCGCGGTCAGCGCCTTCGGCGGCTTCTTCGGCGGCCGGCTGATCCTGGAGGCGTCCCGGACGGGGTTGCGGTCCAGGGCGTCGTAGCGGGCGGCCAAGCCGCACATCCCGGACAGCACCGAGCGGGTCAGCTTGGACATCGCGGGACCGCTGGTGGCGGCCACCGTCCTCAGGTGCCGGTCGACGGTGCCGACGGTCAGTTCCCGGATCCGCAGCTGACCCAGCGCCGGCTTGATCTGGTGGTCGATGCGGTGGCGGTACAGCTGCAGCGTGGTGGGGGAGTGCTGGTCCAACGAGGCGAACCACGTGTCGGCCAGGACGCTGATGCGAGTGTCCGGGGAGATCAGGTCCCCGGCGGCGCGGTGGGTGCGGTCGCGGAAGGCCTCCTTGAGCCGACGCTCGGCGGCACCCCTGGTTCGGCCGGTGCGCTCCACCGAGCGGGTCCGCCCGTCCAGGTCGCGCACCTGCGCCCGCGCCCGGAAGCCGGCCGGCGCGGCATACACCCGGATGGTGCCCATCGTGCCCACCGGAAGCGGTGGCCGTCCGACTCCCACTTTATCCCCAGTTTATTGCGGCTTGGCCTCAAGGGGTGACTGCAACACCTGGCGTTGAGAGGTGTGCAGATGAGTGCTCGTCGGGGTAGTCCGCGGTTGCCGGTTGAGGTGGAGTATCGGTTCTGGGCTCAGGTCCGCGATTGCCTGACGGTTGAGCAGGCCGCGGTGGTGGTGGGCGTGTCGGCGACCAAG
>NZ_SWMA01000073.1:0-3912 GCF_005222685.1 Segeticoccus rhizosphaerae | reverse complement strand
ACAACGGCACCTTCACAACCGGGTCAACCACCCGGTCGCTCACCCCTGCGCCCGGCAAGGGTATTCACGGGTCTGTGAGTCTGGCGCCGCGGCGGTCGCGCTCGACGAGGCGCACCTGGAAGTGGCGTTCCAGGCTTCCAAGGTGGTGCGCGATCGTCGGCACCCCGTAACCCAGCGCCTCGGCAGCGGCGGTGAGCGTGCCGTGGTCTCGCACTGCGACCAGGACACGCAATTGCTGAAGGTGCATCACGTCATACATCCTATGAGGCAATCTACGATTTCTTGGTATAGCGTCGACACAATCCCGTCGCTACCGTCGTTGATGTGGAGACCTTGGCCACCGCGGTGGCGCCTGGATTGTCGCGCGCCGAGCGTGACGTGCTCGACGTCATCGACGAGCAGGCACTGGTGGATGAGCTGGTGGAGCTGATCCGCGTCCCCAGCGTGACCGGCAGTGACGCCGAGTCCGACCTGCAGCACCGACACGCCAGACAGCTCGAGGCGCTGGGGTTCGACGTCGACAGCTGGCAGATCGACCTTGACCAACTCGCAGCCCGTCCGGACCACCCCGGCACCGAGGTGCCGCGCACCGAGGGATACGGCGTCGTCGGAGTCCTCGGGCCGCCCGGGGTGCCCGCGCTGGTTCTGCAGGGCCACGTCGACGTGGTCCCGACCGGCGATCTGGACAAGTGGCCACAGCGGGACCCTTGGAGCGGCTCCGTCGGCGGCGGCGCCATCCACGGCCGCGGGGCGTGCGACATGAAGGCCGGAGTGGCAGCCAACCTGGCTGTCGCCCGCGCCCTCGTGGCCTCCGGAGTCACGCTCGAGCGGCCGTTTGCGCTGCATGCGGTGATCAGCGAGGAGGACGGCGGGCTCGGGGCGTTCGCCACCATGCTGCGCGGCCACCGTGGCGAGGCGGCCGTGATCACCGAACCCACCAGCGGGGACGTCGTCGTCGCCAATGCGGGAGCACTGACGTTCCGGGTGCGAGTGTCCGGACGCGCCGCGCACGGCAGCGCCAAGCTCGCCGGCCACAGCGCGCTGGACGCGTTCCTGCCCCTCCACGCCGCCCTCACCGACCTCGAGCGCCAGCGCAACGCGGAGCCGGACGCGCTCTTCGGGAGCAACGTCCTTCCGTACCCCATCTCCATCGGCACGGTGCGTGCCGGCGATTGGGCCAGCAGCGTCCCCGACCTGCTCATCGCCGAAGGACGGCTGGGGGTGCAGATCGATGAGCCACCGGCCATAGCGCGCGCAGCACTCGAGCAGGCAATCGCCGAGGCCAGCCGCCGGGACCCATGGCTACGCGACCACCCGCCCGAGGTGACCTGGCCGGGTGGACAGTTTGCCAGCGGACAGATCGACCCCCACCACACGCTCGTGGACCACGTGCTCGGCGCCGTCCGCGACACCGAGGGACGTGACGCCTCACTCGCGGCCGCGCCCTACGGCAGCGACCTACGCCTGTATGCCGGAATCGGCGGCATCCCCACACTCCACTACGGACCCGGAGACGTCCGTTATGCGCACGCACCGCGCGAGCAGGTCGACATCGCCGAGCTCATCAGCACCACCCGGTCGCTGGCCGTCCTGGCCGCCCGACGCTGCCGCGCGCACCTCTAGCCCCCGGGACCGCGCTTCGGAGCAGTGCCCACCGTCAAGGGTGCGCGGTCGCCATACCTGAACAGGATCAGCCTTCACAGCCGAACCAGCCGTTCTGTGCCGATCGAGGCTTGTCCCGAGGTTGCCCCACCTGTCGAATGTCGATAGAGTTCGATCATCCTGCGATACATCGGAGTCGACAAATGAGCCGTTGGGTAGTGAGAACCTTGCGGGCGGTGATCGCCGTCGCGCTGGCAGGTTCCGTGGTGGTGCAGGGGGTGATGGTCGCCCTGCTGTGGTTGGACAGCAAGGAGGCGCATCCTGGGCTGGAAGTGCCCTTGCTCGTCATTGGCATCCTCGCAGTCGCGAGCTTGCAAGTTGTCGCCGTCTGCATCTGGCGGTTGCTGACCATGGTCGAGCGCAGCACAGTCTTTTCGTACGCAGCGTTCCGCTACGTCGACATCGTCATCGGCGCGATTGCGGTTGCGTCGGCTCTGACCTTCAGCGTCGCCGTGGTGGCCCGGTTTGCCAACCACGCCGTGCCCGAGGACGCGGTCGCTCCCGGCCTTGTGGGACTCCTCTGCGGGCTTGCCGTGGTAGTCGCGGGCGTGGCACTGGTCGTCTACGTGCTCAGGGCGCTGCTGGCCCAGGCAGTGGCGCTGGACCGGGAGGCCAAGCACCTGCAGTCCGAGCTCGATGAGGTGATCTGATGCCCATCGTCGTCGACATCGACGTGATGCTCGCCAGGCGCAAGATGCCAGTCGGTGCGCTCGCAGATCGGGTCGGCATCACGCCTGCCAACATCGCCGTCCTCAAGAACGGCCGCGCCAAAGCGGTGCGCTTCACGACCTTGGCGGCGCTGTGCCAGGTGCTGGACTGCCAGCCGGGTGACCTCCTGCGCTGGGAGCCCGACGAGGACAAGGCCGCCTCCTCCCAGGACACCCTCCGCGATCCTGCCTTGGACGGGCAGCACCGTGGCGCCTGACCGCTTCGCCGCCGGCCGGCGGGCCAGCCGCCTGTCTCGCTCACTGCAGGGGAAACGGGGGCTCGACCCACCACGGACGGTCGTCGTGAGAGATCCGCACCACCCACTTGACCCAGTGGTAGCCGCGCCGTCCCGGGACGACCAGGCGCGCGGGCGCCCCGTGGCCGACGGACAACGGGGTGCCACCAACCGCGGTGGCCAGGAGGAGATCGTCGGTGAGGGGCAGCCTTCTGACGTAACCCGTGGCGCTGAGCACCTCGACCGTCCCGGTGGTCCCCACCGGGAACAGCCTTGCGAGGCGTACCCCTGACCACTCCTGCTCGGTCCACCAGCCGCCGGTGCAGTCCAGAACCGCCGTCTGGCGGTCGTCCCAGCGGCGCAGCTCGTCCAGGGACCAGGCCCGGGTGCTGCCGTCGTCGGCCACGACGGTCAGGCGCCACGACTGCGGTGCGATCTCGGGGGCCCGGTCGAACAACCATGAGGTGGTCGGGATGGCCGCAACCGTGGACGACCCGAGCCGGAAGGAACCGGTCGGACGGCGGAGACCCCGTGGGGTGGCCAGCGCTCCGGCTGTCCGCACTCCCGCGTCCAGGACGCCGGCCGCCAGCCCGACGAGCGCCACACGCAGGAGCGTGCGCCGCGAGGCCTCGGCCCGGCGTACGCGGACCCGTCGCCGTCGGGCGTGCGCCAGCAGCAGAACCAGCGCAAGAATCCCGGCACCGACGTGAAGCTGCATCGTGGTCACCGGAGAGTCCGCCAAGAGGGCACCGTCGACATGCGCGAGACCCGTGCCCAGGGCCAGAACCACCACACCCGTCAAGGCCAGCGACGTCCCCGAACCCCGGCGCCGCGTCCGTCTCAAGCCGCGACGGACCACTACCGACTTCCACGGGGTGAGGACCAGCACCGCCAGGCCCACCGCGCCATGCAGGACGGCTACCGGCCACACTGGCCCGCTGCCGAGCAGGAACATGACGGCGCCGGACAACGCGGCCAGCGGGACGATCACCAGCAGGAAGAGGTTGGCCTGCCGACCCTTCATCCACTCAGAGTAGTTTCCCGCCCCCGGTCCCTGCACAAAACGGTCGGCTCGTCCGGAATGCCGAACGGCCCAAGCCGCCGCCGGCGTCAGGATGTCGATGGTCTGCCGGGTGGCTGCTGTCCGGCGTGGGTTGGGCGCCGGAGGTGGCCAGCCGCGTCCGAGCCGGTGGCCGCCTAACCATTTGGCTGCATCGGCGTCCCCACTAGCCTCGCCGTTTCATGGTTCGGGGGTTGACACGGGCCTGTAATGCACGGAAGTGCCTGTCCGGCACGGGAAACTTGGG
>NZ_SWMA01000072.1:0-4040 GCF_005222685.1 Segeticoccus rhizosphaerae | reverse complement strand
GCACGATCCGTTGACCGCACTAACTGGCTCGCTTCGTGGGGTTCTCGCCCGTGAGCGCGGAGATGACACGCGGGTGGTGGATGTCCTTGCCAAGGGTGTCCGAAGGTTGTGCTCGGCTTCCTCCGATGGCTGGTCCAACGGAAGGAACGAGCATGGACGAGTACGAGGTGTCGGTCGAGCCCTCGGCGAGAGACGTGAAGCGATTGGTGCTGCCGAGGGTCGGTGCGGTTGCGCAGGTCGACGGGGTCCCGGGGACGGTGCTGCTGGACGCGGCAGGTGCGCCGGTGCCGCAGGTGAGCGAGTTCTTCGCGTCGATGCTGGCCTCGGGCGCGAGCGTGAGCTCACTGCGCTCCTACGGTCTGGCGCTGCTGCGGTGGTGGCGGTTCCTGGCCGCGGTCGACGTGCCGTGGGAGCGGGCGTCCCGGGTCGAGGCGCGGGACTTCGTGCTGTGGATGCGCATGGTAGGTCCCGCGAACGGGCGGGCCGGGTATGCGCCCGCGACGATCAACCACGCGCTGGCGGTGGTGAAGACGTTTTACCTCGACCGCGCCGCCGCTGGGCAGGGTCCGGTGGTGAATCCGATCCCCGAGGCTGGGCACCGGCAGGGCCGCTGGGTGCAGGCTCACCACAACCCGATGCAGCCGTTCGCACCGGGAAGGCGGGCGCCGTTGCGGCAGAAGCTCCCGGAAAGAGTGCCGCGCAGCCTGCCGGACGGGGTGTTCGATGCCCTGTTCGCAGCCTTGGGTTCGGACTGGGACCGGGCGCTGCTGGCGTTCTATGTCTCGACCGGCGCCCGCGCCGCCGAGCTGCTCGGGGTCACGATCGAGCGAGTCGATCCGGGCGAGCAACGCATCGGTGTCCATCGCAAGGGCTCGGGAAGGCTGCAGTGGCTTCCCGCGTCGGCGGACGCGTTCGTGTGGTTACGGCTGTACGAGCAGCACGCGCACCGTCCCGAGGGCGAGCGGTCGCTGTGGCTGACCCGGCGTCGCCCGATCCGGCCGCTGACCTACGGCGCGGTACGGCGGATGCTGCAACGCGCGAACGAGTCGCTGGGCACCGGCTGGACGCTGCACGATCTGCGGCACACGGCGGCGCAGCGGATGATCGACGACCCACACCTGTCGCTGACCGACGTGCAGTGGGTCCTTGGCCATGCCCACCTGAGCACCACTCAGCTCTACCTGCGAGCCCGGCCCGATGAGGTCGTGGCGAGGGTGCTGGAACACCACCGCACCCGGGAGCAGCGGCCGGTACCGCCGCCACCGCAACCCGGGGACGGGTACAGCGCTGACGTGCTTAAGGTGCTTTTCGGTGGTGGTCCCCGTGGCTGAGGGCACCGAGAGCCTGACCACTGAGAAGGCCGACGCCCAGCTCGGCGATGCTGGAGGCGCCGCTGGCGCTCATGTTGACGCGGTCGCGTTCCGGGCTCGAGGCGCGCGGCCTTCTCGGAACCGCTCTGGCGAGCATGACTTCCTGACTCCCTCTTTGCCCACCCCGGTGATTGCTCGCCCGACGGTCTGGACCGCCTCACAGCAGTCGGTCGAGGAAGTGCTGGTCGGCATCGAGGCCCTCGAACGCGGTGCCTCAGACAAGGAGATGCGCCGCCGACTACGCGACGCCAGCGTGCTGTTGCACTGGCTGCAGCGCTTCGCGGGAGAGTCGTGGCAGCAGCGCTGGCTGGCCTCGGGAGCCGACACCGCTGCACGGGCCTGGCCCGACCTGCTGACCGACGGCGCCCCGGACGGCCTGCCGGCCGCCGGGCTACCCGATAAGCCGCAGGCGGCCCGCACCGCTGCCACGGGCACCGCCGGCCGGTTGATCCTGCTTGATGTGATCCGGCCCGGATACGACTGGCTCTACTCCAACCCCTCGAAGGCGCTGTTCCCGCGATTCGAGCAGCTGCGCGATCCGGCCGGCTTCGCCGCGGTGGGCGCCCGCTGTGACGCAGACCGACGGATGACCTCGACCGATCGGCGGGCCGCGTTCGTCCAACTGTGCCGCGTGCTGATGCACAACGGCGGGCTGCTGGCCGATATCACCTTGGCCGACTGCGTGGAGGCATACCGGGCACAGACCGGCTACAGCACCCGAGTGCACTCCCGCTGGTACGGCCTGCTGCGGGACCTGAACATCCTTGGCCAGGCAGCGCCGCCGACGATCCACGCCGCCAACCGTCGCGGACAGCTCACCATCGAAGAGATCGTCGACAGCTACCAGATCGCCTGCCGCCCGATCCGGGATCTGTTCGTGGACTACCTGAGCGAACGCGCCCCGGGACTGGACTACTCCACGATCCGCCAGCTCGCCTCGAAGCTGATCTTGCTGTTCTGGCGCGACCTGGAACTGCATGAGCCGGGCATCGACTCCCTGCACCTGTCGGACGCGACCGCGCGGGCGTGGAAGCAACGACTCGGCGAGGTCCGCTACGGCAACCACTACGTCGGCGAGAAGCGTCGGGACCCGTACATCATCTTGATGGCGGTACGCGCGTTCTACGCCGACCTGTCGCACTGGGCGCTGGAAGACCCGGCCCGGTGGGCCAAATGGGCAGCCCCCTCCCCAGTGGATTCTCGTGACCTGGCCGGCTTGACCAAGGCGAACAAGCACCGGCAAGCGCGGATGCACCAACGCATCCGTGAACTCGCGCCCCTGCTGCCACGCCTGGTCGACACCGCGCACGCTCGTCGCGTCACCGCCGAGGACCTGCTCGCCGCCGCCACCCAGGCAGCGCCGGGTCAGCTGTTCAGCGCAGCTGGACAAACCCTGCGGCGAGCGTTGCTGGTCAGCGACCCCGCGCTCGGCGGAAACAGCCGCCCCGGGGTGATCTACGCCGTCGAGCCCGAGGCCGGCGAGACACCCACGCCGGATGCCAAGAGGCGGCGGCGCAACCTCACCGTGGAAGCTGACCGGGCGTTCTGGGCCTGGGCATGCGTCGAGGTGTTCCGGCACACCGGGGTCCGGATCGAGGAGATGCTGGAGATCACTCACCGCTCCTTCGTCTCCTACACCCTGCCGGCCACCGGCGAAGTGATCCCCATGCTGCAGATCACCCCGTCCAAGACCGACAAGGAACGACTGCTGGTCATCAGCCCTGAGTTGGCAGCGGTGTTCGCCACGATCATCCACCACGTCCGGGACGGCAACGAGCACCTCCCGCTGGTCACCCGCTACGACTCGCCCGAACGCATCCACACTGCCCCGCTGCCCTTCCTGTTCCAACGCCGCTGGGGGATGCGCGACCAATCCTTCACCCACGGCTACGTCAAGAAGCTGCTCGACGAGCTGGTCAAGGCGGCGGGGGTCGCCAACCCCGACGGCAGCCCCGCGCGGTTCAGCCCACACGACTTCCGGCGGATCTTCGCTACCGAAGCGGTGGCCGCGGGCCTGCCGGTGCACATCACCGCGAAGATCCTCGGCCACGAGTCGCTGACCACGACCCAGACCTACCTCGCGGTCTACGACCAAGATGTCATCGACCACCACCGCGCGTTCCTCGCCCGTCGCCGCGCCACCCGGCCCTCGCAGGAGTACCGCGAACCCACCGACTCCGAATGGGACGAGTTCCTCGGCCACTTCGCCAAACGCAAACTCGCCCTCGGCACCTGCGGACGCGCCTACGGCACCGGGTGCCAACACGAACACGCCTGCATCCGCTGCCCCATGCTGCGTCCCGACCCCACACAACAGCCACGGCTGGAGGAGATCATCACCAACCTGACCGAGCGGATCACCGAAGCCACCGAACGCGGCTGGCTCGGTGACGTCGACGGGCTCCGGGCCAGCCTGGACGCCGCACAGCACAAACTCACCCAGATGCGGCGCACCGCCACCAACCTCGGCATGCCCAGCACCCGCACCCCGCAGCAGCGCCGACCACGCCGAGCCGCCGCGCCACACACGAAAGACTGATCCGACATGACCCACGCACACCACGAAGAAGAACCATTGGCCGAAACACCGTGCCAATGCACGCAGTTCGCCGCCACCCAAATTCGGACGACCACCACTACGAGCCTGCAGCCCTGGTGCGGAAAAGAGCT
>NZ_SWMA01000071.1:0-4200 GCF_005222685.1 Segeticoccus rhizosphaerae | reverse complement strand
CACCCGCAGCCGGCCGGGCCGCTTGGTCACTGGCGCGCAGCCCTGCCGCGCCCTTGGGAATGCTCGAGGTGCTCATCGGACCCTTCCGCCTGCCTGGGTCGACCGTCTGGGCAAACGCGCCACGTCGCCCAGTATATGTTCGTCGTGAACACAATAATCTATTCGTTGCGAGTAAGTGTCAATGGAGACGAAGCATTACCAGCCGGACTGCTGCGCGGTGAAGGTCGCCTGCCCGGCCACCAGGTCGAGCCTCGAGCACCCCGGCGGCTGCGGCAGGGTCGTCAGGTGCTGCGCTCGAGGTAGGAGACCATGCGGTCGAGCAGGCCGGCTGCACGGGCCAGATCGGCAGAGGCGGGCGCTGGGGTGTCGGCGAGGAGCGCGCCCAGGCGGCCCGCAGATTGCGGGGCGAACCTGGTTGCCATCTCCACGCAGGCACGGGCGGCGTCCCGGACGGCGGCTGGGTCGACGGTCCAGACGGTTTCGAATCGTCGGTCGGAGTCTGCGGCGGGCTCTGGGCCGAGCTGCTCCCAGCCCGCGATGGCGGCCGGATAGTCGGGGCAGTCACAGACCAGGGCCCACTCCCGGCGCATCGGCTCGGTCGTGGGGACGGGCACCTGTAGTGGCCACCGGCTCCCGGCAGGGCGCCGGGGAAAGTCGGCGAAGACGACGACCGCGCTGGCGGTTCGGGCAAGCTCCAGCCAGCGGGCCTGCGACTGACGGTAGAACCGGCGTTGCTGGAAGCTGACGAAGAGAGCCGGCTGCTCGGCACGGGCGCAGCATTCGTCTTCGACAGCACGCGTCAGCGCCAACAAGGTGGACTTGCGCAGGACGTGCGCACGCAGTTCCGGATGCCGGTGCCGCAGCGCGGAGAACACCGACGACTCCACGTGCTCATCGGTGCTGCGCGCCGACTGGACGGCAGCTTCCATGTTGAGGCCGGCAGCTCGCCGGCGCAGGATCTCCTGCACCAGTTCGACGTCGCGATCGGTGTAGCGTCGGTGGCCCCCTCGTAGGCGACGTGGCACGGGAACACCATGACGTGTCTCCCATGTCCGCAGCGTGGCCTGGGGCACTCCGGTGCGGACGGACAGATCACCGATGGTCAGCTCCGCGTCTTGGCCCTGTTCGTCGATGATCTGCTCCTCGTTGTGGCTCGCGCTCATGCTAACGGGCCGCAGTGGGCCGCAGTGGGCCGCAGTGGGCCGCATCTCGCCGATCGGGCCGGATGGCCCACCGACGCGCGTTGGAGAAGTCGGTCACGGGTTTCGGCCGGCCGGCCGGAACAGGGGCGGCAGGTGACGCAGCATCAACACAGACCAGGTCAGGTGGGTCAGGATGGGCGCCTGCACGCCGCCGGACGCCCGGCGCTGGAACCCGAACAGGACACCCATGGCGGCGCCTGCGAGGGTCAACGCCGGATTGCGAGTGGCGGCCGTGGCCGCAACATAGGCAGCGCTGGAGACCGCCACCGGATGACCATCCCGCGTGGCTTGGTACAGCGCCCCGCGGAAGAACAGCTCTTCGGCCACCCCGTTGGCGCACGTGGTTATCAGCACGGCTGGAGCCGATCCCTCGTCGGCATACCTGAGGACACGGGTGATGGCTCGGTTCAGGATCGGGATTCGCCTCGCGAGCAGGGCGGCGAGGTAGAACAGCCCGAAGGCGCCGACTCCCGTGGCGACCGGAGTCACCACCGGCCGGCGGAGCTGGCTGTCGCGGCCTTCGATCCACCCCAGGTGCAGTGGTCCCGAGACGAAGGCTCCCGCGGTCCACGTGGCTGCTGTGGTCATGGTGAGCACCAGGAAGCGTCGTGATCCAGGCCTGCTGGTCATCGAGCTGGCCAGTAGCGCCGCTCCGCCGACCCCGGTGGCGCCGACGGCTCGACGGCGGAAACTGCGCACCTGTTGCGGCTCGGGGGCTGGCATCGGGGTCTGTTCGAGCAGCGGTTTCGGCAGGCGGTCGCGCAGCCGAGACCGTGGCGCGCGCGGGGGTCCTCCACCACGGCGCGTCACGGTCCGCCCGCTTCCTGCGCACGCTCTTGGAGGGCCCGCCGTACCGCCGTGTCGAACGACAGCGGTTCGAAGGGCACCAGCCCGCGGATGGCGTCGTCCCGGACCACCACTTCGTTGCTCATCGAGTCGATCAGCGCTCGACCGGTCGTGGCGTCCACGTCCGTGACCAGGGCCAGCCACCAGGAGGACAGCCGTGGGCTGAGCAGGGGGACCGGCAGCAGCACCAGCGGACGGCGCTCGATCGTGGCCACTCGGCGCAGCATCGTCGCGTACTGGAGGACTTCAGGACCTCCCACGTCGAACGCCCGGGATCCCTCGGCCGGGAGCACGAGACAGGCCACGAGGTAGCGAATCACGTCCTCGACGGAGATCGGTTGCGTGCGGGTGACAACCCACCTCGGGGTCACCATCACGGGGAGGTGCTCGACCAGCTGTCGGGTCAGCTCCCACGACGTGCCGCCGTGGCCGACGATGATCCCGGCACGCAGTGAAACCACCGGCAGACCACCGGCCTCGAGCAGTCCCTCGACCTCGCGCCGGCTGCGCAGGTGCGCGGACAGTGCGTCGGTGTCGTCGCCGAGTCCACCGAGGTAGACGATCCGCTTCAACCCCGTTGCGCCGGCGGCCGCCCCGAAGGCCAGGGCCGCGTCCGCGTCCCTACGCTCGAAGTCGGGAGCGTCCAACGAATGCACGAGGTAGTAGGCGGCGTCGCAGCCACTCATGGCCTGCTCCAGAGTGTCGGCCGCGTGCACGTCCCCGTGGACCGGCACCGCAGGCCCGGAGTAGCCGTCGGGGTGTCGGGTCATCGCGATCACCTCGTGACCCGCGTCAGCCAGCGCCGGGCAGAGCCGCCGGCCGACGAAGCCGGTGGCTCCCGCCACCAGCACCTTCATCCTGTTGCCTTGACCAGCTCGGCTTGGGTGACCGGGTCTCCGTCGAGCAGCGTGGCACCCAGCCGCTCGGCCAGCGAGGCGGTCGCGCCGGCACCGGCCAGCGCCAGCGTGCTGCGACCGGCCAGTGCAGCGAGCTCTGCGGCCACGTGCTCGAACCGCGCCGGGTCGGTGCTCGCCACGACGACCAGTATGGGCGATGTCGCCTGCACCGCTGAGGTCAACTCCTCGACCGGGGTGGATGTCCCGAGATAGGTGACGGCCCAACCGCGGCGGGCCAGCACGATGCCGAACACCAGCAGCGCGAGATCGTGCAGCTCACCGGGCGGACAGGCCAGCACCACCGACGGGCCGCCGCCGGCGCCCCAGCCCCGGGCCAGCCCGGCAAGCCTTCCCCGCAGGACGTTGCTGGCGAAGTGCTCCTGCGCTACGGTGGCCGTGCCCTGTTCCCAGCGGTCGCCGAGATCGGCCAGGTAGGGCACGACGACTCCGCGCAGCACCGAGTTCAGCGAGAGGTCACCGAGCGCGCGGTCCAGCACGGCTTGCGCTGCCGGCTCGTCGAAGGCGTCCAGGGCGCGGCGCAGGTCCTCCTTCACCCCCTCGAACCCGACGTGGTCTCGGTGGTCGGTGCTCGAGGCGGGCACCGCGGTGACCGGGGGTGCGGCGCCGGTCGGGTCTGCCAGCACGACCTCGGCCGCCTGGGCCGGGGCGAGGCCCTCGGCCAGGAGCCTCTTCATCCGCTCGATACGCGCCTCGTCGGCGGGTGAGTAGAGCCGGTAACCGCCGGCTGATCGCGTCGGGTCCAGCACGCCATACCTGCTCTCCCACGCGCGCAGGGTGTGGGTGGAGAGCCCGACGCGGCTGCTCAACGCGCCAATCCGCAGGCCGCCCTGGTCCGGAGAACTCATGAAGGCACTATACAACGTCTTGCTAAACACTTGACATACCTTCGACAGCCTTCCTAACCTTGGTCTGTGGTCACATCTGGCCGGGCCTGGCAAGGGGCCCCCGGCGACCCGCGCCGAGGAGAGAAACATGACTACCGGGCCGTACGCGGATCTGCTCGCTACCCTCCTGTCTCGGGATCAACTACCCTCCGACGCCAATATGAGCCAAGCAGATACCGGCCGTGCGATGGGCGACGCCACTCCGAGCAGAAACTCGCACCAGCTGGGGATGGACAATCCTGCCCTCCAGGAGTTCTGGGAGGAACGTCACCTCTGTCGACGACGCTTGAAAGCGAGGCCATAGCGACGATCGAAAACTGGGCCACCCAGGCAGATTGGATGGGTGATCTC
>NZ_SWMA01000070.1:0-4654 GCF_005222685.1 Segeticoccus rhizosphaerae | reverse complement strand
CTTGGTCGCCGACACGCCCACCACCACCGCGGCCTGCTCAACCGTCAGGCAATCGCGGACCTGAGCCCAGAACCGATACTCCACCTCAACCGGCAACCGCGGACTACCCCGACGAGCACTCATCTGCACACCTCTCAACGCCAGGTGTTGCAGTCACCCCTTGAGGCCAAGGGCCCCGACAGGGCCGGAAACCTCGCGAAGATCCGGGCGGGTGCGGGGGTGCCGGGTCGGCGGGCGGGGGAGATAGCCTTGCCGCAACGCCACTCGTTCGCTTTGGAGGGTCCCCATGTCTGCAGCGCTGTCGTTCCCGGTGGAGCAGCGGTCCGACCCGCGCTCGGACGCCGAGCGGGAGACGATCCTGGCCAACCCCGGCTTCGGCAAGACCTTCACCGACCACATGGTGCTGGCGACGTGGAGCAGTGACGAGGGCTGGCACGACGGCAAGATCACGGCATACGGGCCGCTCTCACTCGACCCCTCGGCGGCCGTGCTGCACTACGCCCAGGAGATCTTCGAGGGCATGAAGGCCTACCGCCACGCGGACGGGTCGATCTGGACGTTCCGGCCCGAGGCCAACGCGGCGCGGTTCCAGCGCAGTGCCCGCCGGCTCGCGCTGCCAGCGCTGCCCGAGGACGACTTCCTCGCCTCGCTCAAGGCGTTGGTGGCCGTCGACCAGGCCTGGGTGCCCTCGGGTGAGGCGGGCGAGATGAGCCTCTACCTGCGTCCGTTCATGTTCGCGTCCGAGGCCTTCCTCGGCGTGCGCCCCGCCGCGCGGGTGACCTACTGCGTCATCGCCTCCCCGGCCGGGCCCTACTTCTCCTCCGGCCTCAAGCCGGTCTCGATCTGGCTGTCGAGCGACTACGTGCGTGCGGCGCCGGGCGGCACCGGCGCGGCCAAGTGCGGGGGCAACTACGCCGCGAGCCTGGCCGCCCAGGTCGACTCCGGTGAGAACGGTTGCGAGCAGGTCGCGTTCCTCGACGGGCTGGAGCACCGCTGGGTCGAGGAGCTCGGCGGGATGAACCTGTTCTTCGTCTACTCGGACGGACGCCTGGTCACCCCGGAGCTGACCGGGACCATCCTCGAGGGCGTCACCCGAGGCTCGATCCTGGAGCTGGCCAAGGAGCTGGGGCACACCGTCGAGGAGCGCCGGATCAGCATCGACGAGTGGCGCGACGGCGTGGCGAGCGGCGAGATCAGCGAGGTCTTCGCCTGCGGCACGGCGGCGGTCGTCACGCCGCTGGGCCGGCTCGCGTGGGACGGCGGCGAGATGCTCATCGGTGACCACTCGGTCGACGGTGTCGGCGCGACCACCGCGGCGATCCGTCAGCGGCTGCTCGACATCCAGTACGGCCGGGCCGAGGACACCCACGGCTGGCTGACCCGCCTGGTCTGAACCCGGCTCGAGCGCCGCGCGGGGACTCTCGTACCGAAACGGCGCGAGATCAGGACGTCGGCCCGTCATGTGAGGACCCTTGTCCCGAAACCGGGACCGCATGGCATGCGTTCTGGGCCATCACGAAACTCGGTTGCCCTGCAACCCGCCACTCGGCATGCTCGGCGCGTGTCACGACCCGCGACGAGGAGACCTGCCATGACCCTGCGGTGGAGCGCTCTGGGCCCGGACTGCGTGCAGCAGTGGGCAGAGCTGACCAATCTGCTGGCCACGGTCGACGACACCGGCGAGTTCTACGGGCCGGAGGATCTCGCCGAGGAGCTCGAGGCGCCCGGCGTCGAGCCGGCCAAGGACACCTGGGCCGTGTGGGACGGCGCCGACCTGGTGGCCTACGGACAACTGCGCGCCGCCACCTCGCTGCTCGACGGGCGAGTGAAGGTGCACCTCGGAGGTGGGGTGCATCCCGACCAACGCGGCCGGGGGATCGGCCGGGAGCTCGTGGCCAGGATGGAGCATCGCGCAGTGGCCGGGGCGGCCGAGCGGTTCCCCGGCGCGCCGACCCTGCTGCAGACGTCCGGCGGTCAGGCCGGCGCCTCGGTGCGTCCGTTGCTCGAACACCGGGGCTACGCGATCGCGCGCTACTTCCACGAGATGGAGCGTGCGTTTCCCGGTGCCGCAGTGCCGGAGCCGGCGGCCGCGGTGGAGCCCTACCGGGACGAGCTGAGCGAGGCGACTCGGCTGGCCCACAACGACGCGTTCAGCACGCATTGGGGCTCGACGCCGCGGGACGAGGAGAACTGGCGCGACATGATGTCGTCGCGCACCTTCCGCCCGAACGAGTCGTTCGTCCACGTCGCTGCCGACGGTCGGGTCCTCGCCTACGTGCTGTGCTACCAGTGGATGGATGGCGAGCTCTACGTCGGTCAGGTCGGGACCCGGCAGGACTCCCGGGGGCGCGGTCTGGCTCGAGCCACCCTGGCGGCCTGCCTCCGCGCGGCCGCCGAGCACGGTTACCGCAGCGCGGATCTCGGTGTCGACTCGGTCAACCCGACCGGCGCCACAGCACTCTACGAGTCGATGGGCTTCGAAGTGACCCGGACCTTCGCCACCTACACCCGCGTCCTGGATCCCGCCGGCTGACGGCGCGAGGTCGGCGTGCGGCAGGACCCGGGTCCCAGATGGCAAGACGGTCCTTCCATGTGCCGGACCGGTCTGGCAGAGTGCCGTCCGTGACACACGCTCGGACTGGCGTGGCTACCGCCACTCTCATTATCGACTAGCGCGACGGGGCTTTTCCCGCCGCGCAGACCTCCCACACCCTGGGGGGTCTTTTTCGTTCCCGGGCACACACCTCGCCCGGACGCGACGCGCGGCGAGACGATGTGACAGACCGGGCAACGGCAACACAGCACGAGAAGACAGAACGCGGCACACCGTGTGCCGAGGATCACGATCGAGATCGGGCCGGCGATGACTGACTTGCACGTCTACGACACCACGCTCCGCGACGGTGCGCAGCAGGAGGGACTCAACCTCTCCGTCACGGACAAGTTGGCCATCGCCGCCCACCTCGACGAGCTCGGCGTCACCTACATCGAGGGCGGCTGGCCCGGCGCCAACCCCAAGGACACCGAGTTCTTCGCCCGTGCCCAGCGGGACCTGTCGCTGCAGCGGGCAACCCTGGCGGCCTTCGGTTCGACCCGACGGCCGGGTGGCAGGGCGGCTGACGACCCCCTGACCCGGGCCCTGGTCGACTCGGGGGCGCCGACCGTGACCCTGGTGGCCAAGTCGCACGTGCGCCACGTGGAGAGCGCGCTGCGCACCACGCTGGCCGAGAACCTCGCGATGATCCGCGACACCGTCTCGTTCCTGCGGGGGGAGGGACGGCAGGTGTTCCTCGACGCGGAGCACTTCTTCGACGGCTATGCCAGCGACCCGGCATACGCGCTGGAAGTGGTGCGCGCGGCGGCCGAGGCGGGCGCAGTGGTGATCGCGCTGTGCGACACCAACGGCGGCATGCTGCCGCACCAGATCGGCGACGTGGTCTCGGACGTCCTCGACGGCACCGGCGCGAGGCTCGGGATCCACTGCCACAACGACACCGGTTGCGCGGTGGCCAACAGCCTGGCTGCGGTGTCGGCCGGCGCGACGCACGTGCAGGGCACGATCAACGGCTACGGCGAGCGCACCGGCAACGCCGACCTGCTCACGGTCGTCAGCAACCTGCAGCTCAAGCTCGGGATGCCCGTGGTGGACCCGGCCCGCCTGCAGGAGGGGACCCGGATCGCCCACGCCATCAGTGAGGTCACCAATATCCCGCACTACAGCCGTCAGCCGTATGTCGGGTCGAGCGCCTTCGCACACAAGGCCGGCCTGCACGCCAGCGCGGTCAAGGTCGACCCCGACCTCTACCAGCACACCGACCCGACCGCGGTCGGCAACGACATGCGGATGCTGGTATCGGACATGGCCGGTCGCGCGAGCATCGAGCTCAAGGGTCGCGAGCTGGGCTACGACCTGTCCGGCGAGAAGGAGCTGCTCGGTCGCGTCGTGGCGCGGGTCAAGGACCTGGAGCAGCGCGGCTACACCTTCGACGCCGCCGACGCGTCCTTCGAGCTGCTCCTGCGCGGCGAGGTCGAGGGCGCGCCGATCAGCTACTTCGACGTCGAGTCGTGGCGCGTGATCACCGACTCGCGCGGCCACGCGCCGGACGACGACGCACCCTCCGAGGCGACGGTCAAGCTGGTCGCCGCGGGCCGGAGGGTCGTAGCGACCGGCGAGGGCAACGGCCCGGTCAACGCTCTCGATCACGCGTTGCGCCAAGCCATTGCGGTGAGCTACCCCGAGGTGGAGAAGCTCGAGCTCATCGACTTCCGGGTCCGCATCCTCGACGCCGCCCACGGCACCGACGCCGTCACCCGGGTGCTCATCGAGACCACGGACGGCACCACCTCGTGGGAGACCGTCGGGGTGGCCGCGAACATCGTGGAGGCGAGCTGGATCGCGCTGGTCGACGGCGTGACCTACGGCCTGCGGCGTCAGGACGTCCCGGTCCGCTGAGTCCCGGGCGGAGTCGTTGTGCGGAATCTTCGTGAGGTTCCGGCCCCTCTCAGGGCAGGCGGATTCAAGCGGTGGGTGCAACACCGTGTGGATCTGACTGTTCCGACAGTAGTTGGTCGAGGGCTTCGGCGGGGGTGCGCCAGCCGAGGCGTTTGCGGGGCCGGTCGTTGAGCTCGGCGGCGACCATGTCCAGGTAGCCCG
>NZ_SWMA01000007.1:0-140630 GCF_005222685.1 Segeticoccus rhizosphaerae | reverse complement strand
CGGCCCACGACAGCGACACTCTAGTGAAGGTCGCCGGGCCTGCCGAATCTGCGGCGCGACCCGCGGCGACGGGACGGCGGCCAGCCGGGCCCGCTGCGCGCCGAGACGCTCCGCGCCGGCCACCAGGTCGCGGCTGGCGCCCGAGACCAGGTCGGCCCGCCGGACGGCATACCGCTGCACCCACCCCCGCCATCCACCACCCTTGTGAGGTATGGCGTGCTGGGCGCGTTCCGCTGGTTCCCGCGCCCCGGGTGCCGGCAGCACAGCGTTGTGCCACGACACGACCAGCCGCGGCCCACGCCTGCCGCGCACGCGCAGCCCCAGCAGGAGCGTGGCGGCCACCAGACCCGCCTGGTGGCCGTGGGCGTGCAGCACGTCCGCCGAGGCGACCATTGCCCTGGTCCGGCGCAGGCCGCGCACCGCGGCCAGCAATGCTCGTGGCCCGCGCGCCAACGGCCACCAGCACCAGGACCGGCCCATGTCGAAGCGCTCCACGGTGCCCGCCGGACCCACCACCACGACCTCCTCGCCCGCATCCCGCAGCTGCTCGGT
This sequence comes from Segeticoccus rhizosphaerae, assembly GCF_005222685.1. Lineage (NCBI taxonomy): Bacteria > Bacillati > Actinomycetota > Actinomycetes > Micrococcales > Intrasporangiaceae > Segeticoccus > Segeticoccus rhizosphaerae. The sequence goes on along the minus strand of NZ_SWMA01000007.1, from coordinate 140,078 downwards.
CAGGTGGGCCACGTGGGTCCCGATGCCGCCGGTGCTGTGGCCCAACAGCTGGACGATCCTCATACCCACCTCCGCGCGAGCCGCCGCCACACCATCGCGGCAGCCGACCGGTCGCCGAGCGCCATCCCCATGGCAAAGATCGCGAGCGCGAGGGTGCCCGCCAGGATCCCGGCGCCCAGCGCTGTGCCGAGCGAGTCGTGCGGCACCAGCCGGCCGACCAGCCACCCGGCCGCCGCGGCCACGGCGGCGGCGCAGACCGCCGCCGCTGCGGTGCGTCGCACCCCGGCCAGCCCCGTCCCACCCCAGGCGCGGCGCACGGCGACGAGGAGGGCAAGGGCCGCGAGCGTCATACCGACACTGCTGCTCGCGCCCAGCGTCACCAGCACGGTCTCGGTGCCGGGCTCGCCGTGCAGCAGCAGCAGCGGGGCGAGGGCGGCGACGAGCCAGCCGGCGCCCACCGACAGGGCGGCAGCCATGGGGTGGCCACGCACGTAGAGCGCCCGGGTGAGCACCGCAGCCAGCCCGAACCCGACGAGTCCCGGGGCGTAGGCGAGCAACGCCGCCGGCATGGCGTCCAGGCTGGCGCTCCCGGCGCGCGTGCCGGCGCCCACGTCGAGGACACGGAAGAACCCGCCGATCGGCACGGCGGCCGCAACCAGCAGCGCGGCCCCGAGACAGCCCGCGGCGAGCACGACGCGGGTGCTCGTGGCCAGCATCGGCAACGACGTGTCGGGCGTGGTCTCAACCTGGGCCGGCCCGGCGACGTCACCGGGGCTCCCCGTCGCAGACCGTCCCTCGAGGTGCTCCGAGACCCGCGCCGCGAGGGTCGGAAAGGCCGACATGGCCACCGGGACGGCGAGGACGCCGTAGGGCAGCAGGTAGATCGCCTGGACGTAGGTGTAGACGTTCACCGTGCCGGTGCCACCGTGCCGGTTGGAGACCCACACGGTGACGAGCACCGCGAGCTGCTGGGCGAGCAGCGCGAGCACGCCGGCGGCGGCGAGCGCCCCCGCGCGGCGGGCAAGTCCGGGCGGGAACCCGAAGGTAGGCCGCAGCCGGATCCCGGTGCGCCACACCGGCACCAGCAGCGGCAGGCTGAGCACGACGACGCCGAGGGTGGTGCCTCCGGCCAGTGTGTATGCCGCGGTGCCCGACAGCGTTGTCGGGTCGCCTCCGTCGGCACCCGCCAGATGCGCGTAGAGCAGGTAGGTGGCGATGACCACCACACTGGAGAGCAGCGGCGCGATCGCCACCGCGAAGAACCGGCGGTGGGCCTGCAGGATGCCGGCGAGGACGATGCCGACGCCGTAGAGGACGACCTGGGGTGCGAAGACGACCAGCATCGTGGCACCCAGCTCGACCGAGGCACTGTCGACACCTTCGGCGCATCCGTTGTTGCCGAGCAGCACGTTGCTGATCGGGTGCGCGAGCACGGCGAGCAGCACCGCGAGCGGCACCAGGACCGCCACCGCCCAGGTGAGCATGGCGGAGGCTGCGCGGTCTGCAGCGGCCTCGTCACCGCGCCCGAGCTGCCCGGCGATGAGGGGCACGGCGACGGCCGCGAGGGCACCGCCCGCGGCGACCTCGTAGAGCACGTTGGGCAGCACGTTGGCGCTCTGGTAGACCTCTCCGACGCAGGTCGTCCCGACGCTGCCGGAGAAGACCAGCCAGCGGCCGAACCCGATCACTCGCGCGAGCAGGGTGGTGATCGCGAGCAGCCCGGCGGCGGCCAGCAGGCCGCTGCCGAGGCGGCGCGTGGTGGGGCTCACCCCGGTGTGGACCGACCGAGCGCGTCCAGCTCGCGCAGGACCGGCGTGGACTCGATGACCCGGGTGAAGCTCACCTTCTCGGAGGCCAGTGTGAGCGCGGTGAGGAGACCGAGCGCCACGAGCCTGCCGCGCAGCCCGGTGCGCTCCAGGATCGCCGTGCCCAGCAGCGCGCCGGCGCCGTTGGCTCCGGTGTCGCCGAGCATCGACCTGCCGGCCAGGTCCTCGGGAAGCAGCGCGAGGGCAGCGCCGCTGGCAATGGCGGCACTGCGTCCGCCCTGCCCGGGCGCCAACGGCAGGGCCGTCGCGAGCACCACCTTGAGGGCGCGACCTGGCCTCAGGTCGAACAGGTTGACCACGTTCGCGGTGCCGGCCACGACTCCGCCGCCCGCCACGGTGGCCGCTGCACGGGCGGCGCCGGAGTGTGCCGAGGACCGGACCGCCCCCCGCTCGACCAGCCAGGAGGACACCAGTCCGGAGACGGCCAGACCGATGATCTTCACCGACCCGGTGGTCAGACGGCCCTGGCGCAGCGCGCTGAGGTGACCGCGCAGACCTTTGCTCGCGTCGTCGCCGCGCAGATCGTCCCACGCGCCGAGGGACCCCGCCGCGAGCACCGCCACCGCGCCGGCCGCCGTGCTCGCACCGTCGCCCCGTCGCCGGCTGGAGAGACCGGAGAGCGCAGCCGCGGCGACACTGCCGGCCACGAAGGAGGGTCCCTCGAGCAAGGTGACCCGATCACCCCGGTGGTTCGTGCGGTCCCACCGGGCGGTGTCACCGGGGCACCCGCGACGCAGCACGACCGACGCGGCCCCGGTCGACAGGGCCGACACGGCGCCCACCAGCACCGCGGAGACGGCTCCGGACAGCACCGACGCTGCCGGGGTCACTGGTTCGCCGGGATCTCGGGAGCGACGGCGCTCGCGTCACCGGCCAGCCCGTAGTGCCCGTTCGCGTCGTCGTACTCACCGTGCAGCGCCAGCACCAGGGTGCCCTGCCCCATGCTGAGGTTGCCGTCGTCCACCGTCGAGACCACCGAGGTCAGCTTGGGGTCCGCCCGGACCGTGGTCACGAGTGGACTCGCCACGGCCACGCTCTGGCCCGGCTCGTGACCGGACACCAGCAGGGCCGGGCGGTCGCCGCCCCCGAACGTCGCCAGCAGTTTCAGGTAGCTCTCGGCCTCGGTGTTGCGCAACGTCTCGTCCTCGGCCAGCGGTCCGGCGACGACGACCACGGAGGTGGCTGCCTCGCCGGTGCCCGGCTGGAGCGAGATCAGCCCCGCCTTGTCCAGACCCTGCAGCACCCTGCTCCGCCCGTTCGACGTGTCGCGGCCGACGGACCCGCCCTTGGCGCCCTCCGGGGCGCCGAAGATGGCCCTGCTGAGGACGAGCGACGGCAGCTCGCCGGCGCTCGTCACCGAGGGCTCGACTCCCACGAGCTGCGCCAACGGGGTCACCGCCTGGGTCCGGGCCGTGGCCTCGTCCGGGTCGGTCCACTTGTCGCTGACCGAGATGGTGCCGACCACCTTGGCTCCGGCTTCGCTGAGCGAGTGCGTGGTCCGCTTGACCAGTCCGGCGTCGGCGTCGGGCAGGACGACGAGCGCGACCTCACGGTCGGGCAGCTGGCCGGCGATGACGGCGGGGGCGACCAGCCCGGCATACGTGTCACGCGAGGAGACCCCGTCCTGGCTCTCCTTGAGCTGGTCACGCAGCGCGCTCTTGTCGGCTCGCAGCTGGGTCACCTGGGCGGTCAGCGTGCTGCCGATGTCCTCCTTGAGGGGGCCAGCGCCGAGGACGATACCCACCGCCAGCGCGATGAAGACGGCGACGATCGAGACGACGTGGTAGCGGAAGTCGATCATCTGAAGATCCCCACGATCCATGACCAGAGGTCATCCCAGCGGGCGGCCAGGAGCTGGAGCATGGCCGTGCCCGCCGAAGTGGAGGCCAGTGCGACTGTCAACGCTAGCAGTCCGGCGATGACGAGCATGACCAGGGACAGCGTCGAGACCCGCGAACGGTAGAGGCGGCTCACGCCTTTCGCGTCGACGAGCTTGCCGCCGACGCGCAACCGGGTCAGGAAGGTGCTCGCCATACCGGCCCGTCCCTTGTCCAGGAACTCCACCAGGGTGGCGTGCGTGCCGACGGCGACGATCACCACGGCACCCTTTCCGTCGGCCAGCAGCATGGCGATGTCCTCGCTGGTGCCGGTCGCGGGGAAGATCACCGGTGCCTCGACCCCGAGCGCCTCGACCCGTTCGAGCCCGGGCGCACGGCCGTCGCGATAGGCATGCACGACGACCTCGGCACCGCAGGTGAGGGTGGCGTCGGAGACCGAGTCCATGTCGCCGACGATGAGGTCGGGCTTGTGCCCGGCCTCGGCCAGGGCGTCGGCCCCGCCGTCCACCCCGATGAGCACCGGCCGGTACTCCCGGATGTAGGGGCGCAGTGTCTGCAGGTCGTCCTTGTAGTGGTAGCCGCGGACCACCACCAGCGCGTGCCGGCCCTCGATGGCGGTGCGCACCTCGGGCAGGCCCACGCCGTCCAGGAGCAGCTCCCGCTCCTGCTGGAGGTAGGCCATCGTGTTGGAGGCGAACGCCTCGAGCTGCACCGCGAGTCCCGCCCTCGCGTCGGCCATGGCGCGGTGGATGTCCTCGAGGGTGAGTCGGATCCCCGTGGCCACCACCTCGTCACGGACCAGCAGCTGACCGTCCTCGACCCGCCCGTTCTGTCCCTCCCGCACGACGGACATGACCTCGTCACCGACCCGGTCGATGAGGATGACCCCGCCCTCCACGAGGATCTCCGGGCCGAGGTTGGGGTAGCGCCCGCTCGTCGACGCAGCGGCGTTGATCACCGCGACCGGTTGGCAGGCCAGCAGCGCCTGGGCGCTGACCTGGTCGATGTCCTCATGGTTGATGATCGCGATGTCGCCATGATGAAGCCGCTTGGTGAGGTCCTTGGTGCGGGCGTCGACCCGAATGGTCCCGCCCAGAGAGGGCGCGACGGCGTGGCGTTCGCGCCACCCGTGCAGGGTGAGTTTCATCGACCGCTATCGTGCCATGACCTGCAGGTTTCCGGGCGTGACGCCACGGCTCCGCGCCCGGTCATGCGCCCCTGTCAGGCCTTCGGGCCGACCGAGTCCTGCAGCAGCTCGCGGGCGTGCTCGAGTGCGGCGGCGGAGTCGGCGACCCCGCCCAGCATCCTGGCCAGCTCACGGACCCGGTCCTCCCCCTCGACCGGAGCGACCCCGCTCGCCGTGACGTGCCCGTCGTCGGTCTTGCTCACCACCAGGTGCCGGTCGGCGAATGCCGCCACCTGGGCGAGGTGGGTGACCACGACGACCTGGGAGGTGCGCGCGAGCGCGGCGAGGCGGGACCCCACCTCGAGGGCCGCGGCTCCTCCGACCCCGGCATCGACCTCGTCGAAGACGAAGGTCGGCACGTCCCCGCTGGCCGTGACCAGCTCCAACGCCAGCATCAGGCGCGAGAGCTCGCCTCCGGAGGCGGCCTTGGCCACGCCACGGGGCGGCGACCCGGAGCCCGCCGCGAGCAGGATCTCGACGTCGTCCAGCCCCGAGGGGCCACAGCGCAGTCGTCGCCCGTCGGCGGTCTCCAGGGCCTGGTCGGAGTCGGGATCGTCGTGTTGCCGGACGGCCACCTCGATTCGGGAATTCCCCATCGCCAGGTGTGCCAGCTCGTCACCGACCCGCTCGGCGAACCGCCCTGCCGCCTCCGTCCGGGCCGCACTGAGCTCCGTGCCGACGGCGGCCAGCTCGGCCCGCACGACTGCCCACCGCTGCTGCAGCTCGTCGAGGCGGTCGTCGACCCCCTCCAGCTCGGTCAGGCGCTTCGCCGCGTCCTCGCCCCAGGCCAGGACCTCGGCGACCGACTCGCCGTACTTGCGCAGCAGGCCACCGAGGGCGGCTCGACGCTCGCCCACCCAGGCCAGCCGGGCCGGGTCCACGTCGAGGTCTGCCTGGTAGGCCGCGAGGTCGCCTCCCACGTCGGTCACGGCATACGTGGTCTCCTGCAGCCGCCGGTCGAGCTCGGCGAGCTGCGGGTCGTGGCCGACGACGGGTGCGAGGGCTGCGCGGGCCCGGCCCAGCAGGTCAGCGACGCTCCCACCCGCCTCGTCCGCCGCGGCCAGGGCGTCGTCACCGCCCATGACCAGCAGGTGGGCCTCCCCCGCCGCCACCCGCAAGCCGTCGGCGTGGGCCAGCCGCTCTGACTCTCTTCGGAGGTCGTCGTCCTCTCCCGGCTGAGGGTCCACCGCCTCGATCTCCTCGAGCCCGGTCCGCAGCACATCCACCTGTCGGGCGCGGTCCCGCTCGAGCTCGCGCAGCCGCTGCACCTCTGCGCGCACGTCCTGCAGTTCGGCATACAGCTCGGTGTAGCGCCGCAGCGGTCCGCCGACCGACTCGCCGGCGAAGCGGTCGAGCACGACCCGGTGCTGCTCCGGCCTGCGCAGGCGCCACTGGTCGGCCTGCCCGTGCACGGCGACGAGGAGCTCCCCCAGCTCTGCCAGCACGCCGACGGGAGCCGATCGCCCACCGACGTGGGCCCGGGAGCGTCCTTGTCGTGACACCGACCGCACCAGGATCAACCCGTCCTCGACGTCGCCACCTGCTTCGGCGGCGCGGACCGCGGCGGGATGGTCGGTGGGGATGTCGACGAAGCCCTCGACCACCGCCTGACTGGCCCCGTCGCGGACCCGGCCCGCGTCGGCGCGGTCGCCGAGCAGGAGCCCAAGGCCGGACACGACCATGGTCTTGCCGGCTCCCGTCTCACCGCTGACGACGTTGAGACCCTCGGACAGCTCGAGCACGGCGTCGTCGATGACACCGAGGTTCTGGATCCGGATCTCGCGCAGCACGCAGGCAGCCTACGGCCGGCCACCGTCTGGACGGGCAGGGCGCGCACCCTCCACCGCTCTCGGCTCGCTGCGCCCGCTGCCCCTCCACCCGGAGACGGACAGGTCGAACTTGGCGACGAGTCGGTCGGTGAAGGAGGACGAGGCCAGCCGAGCGAGTCGGACCGGCTTGTCGCTGCGGCTCACCTCGATACGGGCGCCCGGCGGCAGGTCGACGGCCCTCCGACCGTCGCACCAGAGCACCCCGCTACCCTCGGTGTCGGCCAGCACCTCGACGGCGAGCCTCGAGCGGGGACCGAGCACGAGCGGCCGGGCGAACAGCGCGTGGGCGGAGATCGGCACGAGCAGCATGGCTTCGACGTCGGGCCAGACCACGGGGCCACCGGCGGAGAAGGCGTATGCCGTGGAGCCGGTCGGCGTCGCCATCACCACACCGTCGCAGCCCCAGGTGGACAGCGGTCGCCCATCGATCTCGACGGTGAGCTCGAGCATCCGCTCGCGCGAGGCCTTCTCCACCGACGCCTCGTTGAGGGCCCAGCCGGTCGAGATGAGCTGGCCCCCGTGGGTGGCGCACACCTCCAGGGTCATCCGTTCCTCGACCCGGTAGTCACGGCGGACGATGTGCTCGACGGTGGCCGAAAGGTCCTCTCGTTCGGCCTCAGCGAGAAACCCGACGTGTCCGAGGTTCACCCCGAGCAGCGGTGCGCCGTTGCCGCGCGAGATCTCGGCGCCCCGCAGGATGGTGCCGTCACCGCCCAGCACGCAGACCAGCTCGCAGCCGGCCGCGACGGCCGCCGGATCGGCCATCGCCACGTTGGGGCTGTCGGTGAGGTCGAGCTCCTTGGCCTCGTCGGGCAGCACTGCGATCTCGATGCCCTCCTGGTGGAGGCGCTCGGCGACCTGACCGGCCAGGTGCCGCGCCTCGAGCCGGCCCGGGTGGGTGACCAGCAGGATCCGGCGGGTCAAGCGGGGCCCCCGCGAAGTGTCGGAGGCCCGGGTTTCCACGAAACGTCGCAGGCCGGGGTCGCCGCCGGGTATCGCTCCGAGCCTGCGAGCGGAGAACCTCCTGGAGTGGCTTCGTGGGTTGCGGTCACGGCTGGTCCTCCTGGGTGAGGGTGTCGACGCGCAGCGTCGTCTCCGGCTCACTCATCATGCCTTCCCGGGCGCGGCTGAGCCACAGCAGGTACTCCTGGTTGCCGCTGCCCCCGGTGATCGGGCTCCGGCACAGGCCCCGCGGCAGGAGGTCCTCCTCCCCCGCCGCCGCGATGACGTCGAGCAGCGCGCGACGGCGCTGGTCGGTCGACTTCACGACGCCCCTCTTGTCGAGGCGCTCGCGCCCCACCTCGAACTGCGGCTTCACCAACGTGACCAGGTCGCCGTCGGTCTCGGTGAGTTGCGCCAGGTTGGGCAGCACGGTCCGTAGCGAGATGAAGCTGAGGTCGGCGACCACCAGCTCGAACGGCCCGCCGATCTCGGTGGCGGTCACGTCACGCACGTTGAGACCCGAGCGTTCGGTGACCCTGGGATCGCCGGCCACCGACGCAGCGAGCTGGTCGTGCCCCACGTCGAGGGCCACGACGTGCGCCGCGCCGTGGGCCAAGAGCACCTGGGTGAAGCCGCCCGTCGAAGCACCCACGTCCAGGCACTGACGTCCGTGCGCCTCCAGCCCGGAGGGACCGAACTCGGTCAGGGCCGCGAGCAGCTTGTATGCCGCACGGCCCACCCAGCGCTCCGGCTCCTCCGACAGCGTCACGGTGTCTTCGTCGGTCACCTGGTGCGCGGGCTTGGTGACGGCAGCACCACGGACCCAGACCGTGCCCGCGGTGATCATCTCCCGCGCCTGGCCCCGCGACCTGGCGAAGCCGCGACGCACCAGCGCCACGTCGAGGCGGCTTCGTGGGGGCATGACAACCGTAGGTTGCGGCGGCAGTCAGCCGTCGCCGAGGTCGGACAGCCTCGACTGCAGCGTCTCCTGGACCCTTTCGGCAGCCTCGATCTGCGTCACCAGGGGCTGACCTGTGACCCGGTCGAACTGTTCGAGCACCGCGTCGACCACCTGGTCCCCCGTCGACTCGAGCGTCGGGCGGTCGAGCACGATGGCATGCTCGCTCACGGTGGAGGCATCCGCGGGAGGCTGCTGCAGCCCTTGGCCGGACAACCCGGCCGACGGGCCGGAAGCCTCAACCTCAACGTGTCCCTGACCCTGTTGGGTGTCGTCGTCGCTGGGCCCTCCCGAGGGTGCTTGCGGGTCCTCGGACTGCGGCGTGGTCACTGCTTGAGCCGAGCGATCTGACTGGTCCGGAAGCTGCTCCTCGTCCCGTTGCTCGTCGTGACTCATCGTCAGCTCCTCTTGCGGGTGGACGCGGCCCTGCGCCGGCCAGCCTGCGCCGACTTCCGTGCCCTGCCCGACGTGCCGGCGGCCGTCTTCCTCGCGGCTGTCTTCTGGGCAGCGCTCTTCTTCGCCGTGGTCTTCTTCGCCGTGGTCGCCTTCGCCGTGGTCGCCTTCGTCGTGGTTGACTTGGCTGCGGACTTCTTCGCAGTCACCGACCTCGTGGCAGCATTCTTCGCCGTCGCCGGCTTGGCGGCGCTCCTCGCCGAGGCCGACTTCGCCGCGGCGTTCTTCGCGGCCCTCGACTTGGCCGTCGTCGGCTTGGCCGTCGTCGGCTTGGCCGTCGTCGGCTTTGCCGCGATCGACCTGGCGCCTTGCCGGGCTGTGGAGGACTTCGCCGCGGTCCTCTCCGGCGCCGTCGTGGCAGGGGACGGCTCCGCTTCGGGTGCAGCGGTCGGTTCGCCGCCACGCGCCTGCTCGGCGGCGGCGAAGGCAGCGGCGGCACGCAGCTCGGCCACTTGGGAGCGCAACACCGAGATTCGCTCCTGGGCCGCCTCCAGCTCGCTCGCTCGTGCCAGTCCGAGACGGAGCACGGCAGCATCGATCTCGGAACGCACCAGCGTGAGCAGGTTCTCGCGGTTGGTGGTGGCGGCCGCCAATAGCTCGTCGGCGAGGGAACTGACCTGGCCGGCCACCCTCGCGGGGGCGCCGCCGGACGCGGCGTTCGGCAGCGACAGCAGCCCCTGGGCCGCCTCGGTCGCCCGGGCTCGAGTCAGGTCCCCCAGACCCGTGGCCAGCTGGACATAGCCACGCACCGATTCGAATGCCATCAGATTCCTCCACCTGTGTGCTGCTGGTCCGCGTAGCCGACGCCGACCCGGTCAGGGCTCACGCTACCTTCCCCTCGCGCTACCCGCTCGCTCCCTCGACGGGTCGATCCCTCGCCGGTGGCTTCTCGAGCGACGTCAGGAGCCGCCGCGCCTGCTCGCGGTCCAGCCGCCCCTCGTCGAGCCCCTTCCAGACGGCGGCGAGCGCGGCCCGCACCACTTCACCGGGGTCTCCGTCCTCGAGCACCTCCACCCCGGCCGGGTCGACCGGGGAGACACGCACCAGCGCCGCACCACACGACCAGGCCGTCTCCTCGCGCTCCACCGGCTCGAGGTAGGGCCGGTGCAGGGCGGACAGATCGGTCGCCACGAATCTCGGCCGCTTTCCTCGTTCGGCCACCGCCAGCTCGGCCGGACCGTCGACCCCGGTCAGCACGAGAAGCGCCGGAAGTCCCGCCGCGTGCGCCCCGGCGATGTCGGTGTCGATCCGGTCGCCGACCGCGAGGGTGCGCTCAGCGGAGCTCCCCAGCACCGCCGTCGCAAGTTCGTAGAGGGGGGCGTGCGGCTTCCCCACGACGAAGGGCTCTGCACCGCTCGCCCGGGCGACCGCCGCGACCAGCGTGCCGTTGCCCGGCGCCGTGCCGCGCTCGGTCGGCAAGGTGGCATCCGTGTTGGTGGCGATCCAGACCGCCCCGTCCACGATGGCGTAGGTCGCCTCCGCCAGATCTGACCATGCGACCTCGGTGCCGAAGCCTTGCAGAACCCCTTCGATCCGGGACCCCCTCGCTGCGTCTCGCTGCGACTTCGATCCAGCTCCTGCGGCCGCCTCGGCCGCCTCGGCCGCGCTGGCCAGCACCGGTCGCAGTCCCACCTCCGCCAGCGCCAGCGCCACGCCCGGGCCTCCGACTGCCAGCACGGCAGCTCCCGGTGCGAGCCGGTCGAGCATGGCCCGCGCGCCGGCCTGTGCGCTGGTCACCACCTCGTGATCGGACAGCTCCAGACCGAAGCCCCTCAGTTGATCCGCAACCACGCCCGGGGGACGGGACGCGTTGTTCGTCGCGTAGGCGATGCCCTTGTCCTCGGCTCGCACGCCGCGCAACGCCTCCGCCGCACCGTCCACCGCCGCGGCACCGCGGTAGACCACCCCGTCGAGGTCGCAGACCACGGCGTCGAAACGGTCCAGAAGCGGTTGGTCCTCGGGTCCGGTCATCCGCTCATTGTCTGCTGCTGGTCGACCGGGCTGACAGCGGGGTGCTGCCGCCTCAACGTGCGTGCCTCCACCTCGTAGCGACTCACCGGCCGGCCGCCCGCCCTCCAGAAGCGTCGGCGCAGGGCCCCGCGCACCTCGACTTCCATCCCTTCGCGGAGCCGGAGAGCCTTGCGACGCAGGGCGGACGACCAGCACGCGACGTCAATGGTGTCGACGGTGGCGCGACAGCTTCCGTTTACCCGGGCAGGCTGGTCACCACGTGGGACGACCAGGCGCAGCTGCACCACGAGGTCGCCGCTCGGCAGAGTCCGTTCCGCCACTTCTCCGCTGACTCGCCCCGCCAGCAGCACCTCGTTGGCGTGTGTCGTCTGTGTGATGCCCATCCGCGCCATCCCCTCCAGTCAGGACCCGTCCGAATCTCCAGACTGTCCACCGAGGCGCCCCGCGCACAGGAGGGCAGACGCAGGTGTGGACAGACGCACGAGCGTCCCGACACCTGTGGACATCACTGCTGCAAACCGTCGTCTCCAGTCGTCGGCTGGTCCCCGTCCTCGCCCTCCAGTAGATCCGTGAGCACGACACCGTCCAGCTCGCCGAGACGCTCCTCGGCGTCCGTCTGCCCCTCGACGTCGGCCGACGCCGCCCTCCCGAACCACTCGCGAGCCTTCGCTTCCTGTCCGGTGGCCAGCAGGGCTTGCGCATAGGCGTAGGCGAGCCGCGCCCACCAGGGGTGGCCGGTGGCCCCGGTCAGCTCCGGGACCTGCAGGCCCACGACGGCCGCGTCGCCCTGGCCGAGGTCGAGGCGCACGCCGGACACGACGATGGCCAGTTCCACCCGGTCCTCCGTCGCGAGGTTGCGCGCCTCGGGCGAGGCGGCGAGGTCGAGCGCACGCTCGGGACGGCCCAGCCCTCGCTCGCAGTCGACCATGTAGGGCAACAGGTGCGACGAGCCGGACAGACGACGCGCGGTCCGGAACTCGCTCAACGCGCGCGCCCACTGACCCTGGTGGTAGGCGACCAGACCCAGCGCCTCGCGCGCCGCCGGCACCCGGCCGGCGCGCCGCACCGCGGTTTCGGCATGGGCCTCGGCCGCCACGACATCGGTCTCGAGGAACATCGCCGCCGCGACGAGGTGCTGCGCCACACCCTGGGCGTTCTCCTTGCTCAGCGTGCGTAGCTGCCCCCGCACCGCGCGGTCGAGCTCGTATCCGGTGATGCCCTCGGGTATCGCCGGCTCCGGAAGGCGTGGAGACTTCGGCGCCAGACGGGCACCACCGCGACGTTCGCCATCGCCCTGTCCCTCTCGCTGGTCCGGACGTCCGGACCGGCCTCCCTCCCGGCCACCCGTGCCCCGGGCACCTCTGGCGCCATCCTTGCCCTGTCGCCCACCTGTGGAGGGCCGGCCGCCCGCGGTGGGCCGACCGTCACCGCGCCGCTCAGCCCCACCCTCCGGTGCTCGACGCTGACCGTCGCCCTGGCCACCCCTCGCGCCTCGCGGAGCCCGTCCTCGACCTGCACTGTCCTGTGGCACGGAGTGCCTCCCTTTCACCTGGTGGACCGGGGCCGAAGCCGTCCCGTCGCTGCCTGCCTTCGCGCGGTGCGCGGAACGCAAAAGAGCCCTACCCGTCGCGGGGTAGGGCTCTTTCACAAAGTATGTCCGGCGGCGTCCTACTCTCCCACACCGTCACCAGTGCAGTACCATCGGCGCTGAAGGGCTTAGCTTCCGGGTTCGGAATGGAGCCGGGCGTTTCCCCTTCGCTATGACCGCCGTAACTCTATGGAGATATCAAGTCATGCGAGATCTTCAGTGGATCTCACGGTTCCCGACCGTACCTCGGGAACCACACAGTGGACGCGTAGCATCTTTGTATCAAGTTATCGGCTTATTAGTACCGGTCAGCTTCATGCATTACTGCACTTCCACATCCGGCCTATCAACCCAGTGGTCTAGCTGGGAGCCTCTCGGGGTAAACCCCATGGAAACCTCATCTTGAAGTGTGCTTCCCGCTTAGATGCTTTCAGCGGTTATCACTTCCGAACGTAGCTAATCAGCGGTGCTCTTGGCAGAACAACTGACACACCAGAGGTTCGTCCATCCCGGTCCTCTCGTACTAGGGATAGATCTTCTCAAGTTTCCTACGCGCACAGCGGATAGGGACCGAACTGTCTCACGACGTTCTAAACCCAGCTCGCGTACCGCTTTAATGGGCGAACAGCCCAACCCTTGGGACCTACTCCAGCCCCAGGATGCGACGAGCCGACATCGAGGTGCCAAACCATGCCGTCGATATGAACTCTTGGGCAAGATCAGCCTGTTATCCCCGGGGTACCTTTTATCCGTTGAGCGACGGCGCTTCCACAAGCCACCGCCGGATCACTAGTCCCGACTTTCGTCCCTGCTCGAGATGCCTCTCTCACAGTCAAGCTCCCTTGTGCACTTACACTCGAAACCTGATTGCCAACCAGGCTGAGGGAACCTTTGGGCGCCTCCGTTACATTTTAGGAGGCAACCGCCCCAGTTAAACTACCCACCAGGCACTGTCCCTGGTCCGGATCACGGACCGAGGTTAGATATCCAGAACGACCAGAGTGGTATTTCAACGTTGACTCCACCGACACTGGCGTGCCGGCTTCAAAGTCTCCCACCTATCCTACACAAGCCGTACCGAACACCAATACCAAGCTATAGTAAAGGTCCCGGGGTCTTTCCGTCCTGCTGCGCGTAACGAGCATCTTTACTCGTAGTGCAATTTCGCCGAGTTCGTGGTTGAGACAGTGGAGAAGTCGTTACGCCATTCGTGCAGGTCGGAACTTACCCGACAAGGAATTTCGCTACCTTAGGATGGTTATAGTTACCACCGCCGTTTACTGGCGCTTAAGTTCTCAGCTTCGCTCAAAGAGCTAACCGGTCCCCTTAACGTTCCAGCACCGGGCAGGCGTCAGTCCGTATACATCGTCTTGCGACTTCGCACGGACCTGTGTTTTTAGTAAACAGTCGCTTCTCCCTGGTCTCTGCGGCCGTTCGGGCTAGGAGGTAAACTCCTTCACCCTCTGGGCCCCCCTTCTCCCGAAGTTACGGGGGTATTTTGCCGAATTCCTTAACCACGATTCACTCGATCGCCTTGGTATTCTCTACCTAACCACCTGAGTCGGTTTGGGGTACGGGCGGCTAGAACCTCGCTAGAAGTTTTTCTCGACAGCATAGGATCACCCTGCTTCGTGCATACGCACTCACTATCAGGTCTCAGGCACATGAGATGCGGATTTGCCTACATCTCGCCCTACACCCTTGGACGTGGACAACCATCGCCACGCGGAGGCTACCTTCCTGCGTCACTCCATTGCTTACCTACTACTAGATCGGGTCGTACGATCCACCAGCATCACTCCGAAGAGTTCAGCCGGCTTCTTGTACTTAGCATCAAAAGGTTCGGTATGGGCGGTTCTTCGCCGGTTCCGGAATATCAACCGGATGTCCATCGACTACGCCTGTCGGCCTCGCCTTAGGTCCCGACTTACCCAGGGCAGATTAGCTTGACCCTGGAACCCTTGGTTATTCGGCGGACGGGTTTCTCGCCCGTCATTCGCTACTCATGCCTGCATTCTCACTCGTGTGGCGTCCACGGCTGGATCACTCCGCCGCTTCGCTCGCCACACGACGCTCCCCTACCCATCAACACGCTTGGACCGTACAAGTACGGCCGGGCAATGTGTCAATGCCACAGCTTCGGTGGTGTGCTTGAGCCCCGCTACATTGTCGGCGCGGAATCACTTGACCAGTGAGCTATTACGCACTCTTTAAAGGGTGGCTGCTTCTAAGCCAACCTCCTGGTTGTCACAGCAACTCCACATCCTTTTCCACTTAGCACACGCTTAGGGACCTTAGATGGTGGTCTGGGCTGTTTCCCTTTCGACTACGGAGCTTATCCCCCGCAGTCTCACTGCCACGCTCTCACTTACCGGCATTCGGAGTTTGGCTGACGTCAGTAACCTGGTGAGGCCCATTAGCCATCCAGTAGCTCTACCTCCGGTAAGAAACACGTGACGCTGCACCTAAATGCATTTCGGGGAGAACCAGCTATCACGGAGTTTGATTGGCCTTTCACCCCTACCCACAGCTCATCCCCTCAGTTTTCAACCTAAGTGGGTTCGGTCCTCCACGCGGTCTTACCCGCGCTTCAACCTGGCCATGGGTAGATCACTCCGCTTCGGGTCTAGACCCAGCGACTCATTCGCCCTATTCGGACTCGCTTTCGCTACGGCTTCCCCACACGGGTTAACCTCGCCACTGAGCACTAACTCGCAGGCTCATTCTTCAAAAGGCACGCTGTCACCCCACAAGGAGGCTCCAACGGATTGTAGGCACACGGTTTCAGGATCTATTTCACTCCCCTCCCGGGGTACTTTTCACCTTTCCCTCACGGTACTTGTCCGCTATCGGTCACCAGGGAATATTTAGGCTTAGCGGGTGGTCCCGCCAGATTCACACCGAATTTCACGGGTTCGGTGCTACTTGGGATACTTCTCAGGAGTTCATGTCATTTCGTCTACGGGGGTAGCACCCTCTGTGCCGGACCTCTCAATGTCCTTCGACTATGGCACGAATTTCTTACTCCTTGTTGTCTTGGTAGAGACAACTGAAAAGTCCCACGACCCCGACCATGCAACGCCTACCAGCTATCACACATGATCGGTTTAGCCTCTTCCGCTTTCGCTCGCCACTACTCACGGAATCGCAATTGCTTTCTCTTCCTGTGGGTACTGAGATGTTTCACTTCCCCACGTTCCCTCCACTCGCCCTATGTGTTCAGGCGAGGGTGACTGGACTTGCCTCCAGCCGGGTTTCCCCATTCGGAAATCCACGGATCGCAGTCTGGTTATCGACTCCCCGTGGCTTATCGCAGATTCCTACGTCCTTCTTCGGTTCCTGGTGCCAAGGCATCCACCGTGTGCCCTTATAAACTTGGCCACAAAGATGCTCGCGTCCACTGTGTAGTTCTCAAGAAACGGGCGGAACCTTCACCGTGCCTGGCGCCTGCCGCATCCGCGGTGGTTCGACCATGGTGAAGGCCCTACCGGCTTGGCCGGCTGAGGTCGAGCTTGCGCCCGAAGCCCTCAGGACCCAACAACGTGCCAGGCGCTGCCATCCGGTCGGCGGTTTCCATGCTCCGAGGAGCTGTACTAACGGTCCGACACGAGTGTCAGCGCCAAATAATCGATGTTCCACCCTTGAGCTCCTGCCTCGAGTCATTCGCTCGAGCCAGGCTCTTGGATCTCTTGCGAGACCAAGTGCTCCTTAGAAAGGAGGTGATCCAGCCGCACCTTCCGGTACGGCTACCTTGTTACGACTTAGTCCCAATCGCCAGTCCCACCTTCGACGGCTCCTTCCTTGCGGTTAGGCCACCGGCTTCGGGTGTTACCGACTTTCGTGACTTGACGGGCGGTGTGTACAAGGCCCGGGAACGTATTCACCGCAGCGTTGCTGATCTGCGATTACTAGCGACTCCGACTTCATGGGGTCGAGTTGCAGACCCCAATCCGAACTGAGACCAGTTTTTTGGGATTCGCTCCACCTTGCGGTCTCGCAGCCCTTTGTACTGGCCATTGTAGCATGCTTGAAGCCCAAGACATAAGGGGCATGATGATTTGACGTCATCCCCACCTTCCTCCGAGTTGACCCCGGCAGTCTCCTATGAGTCCCCGCCATAACGCGCTGGCAACATAGAACGAGGGTTGCGCTCGTTGCGGGACTTAACCCAACATCTCACGACACGAGCTGACGACAACCATGCACCACCTGTATACCGACCTTGCGGGGCACCTGTTTCCAGATGTTTCCGGTATATGTCAAGCCTTGGTAAGGTTCTTCGCGTTGCATCGAATTAATCAGCATGCTCCGCCGCTTGTGCGGGCCCCCGTCAATTCCTTTGAGTTTTAGCCTTGCGGCCGTACTCCCCAGGCGGGGAACTTAATGCGTTAGCTGCGGCACGGATCTCGTGGAATGAGACCCACACCTAGTTCCCAACGTTTACGGCATGGACTACCAGGGTATCTAATCCTGTTCGCTCCCCATGCTTTCGCTTCTCAGCGTCAGTAGTGGCCCAGAGACCTGCCTTCGCCATCGGTGTTCCTCCTGATATCTGCGCATTTCACCGCTACACCAGGAATTCCAGTCTCCCCTACCACACTCTAGTCTGCCCGTACCCACTGCAAGCTCGAGGTTAAGCCTCGAGTTTTCACAGCAGACGCGACAAACCGCCTACAAGCTCTTTACGCCCAATAATTCCGGACAACGCTCGCACCCTACGTATTACCGCGGCTGCTGGCACGTAGTTAGCCGGTGCTTCTTCTGCAGGTACCGTCACTTTCGCTTCTTCCCTGCTGAAAGAGGTTTACAACCCGAAGGCCTTCATCCCTCACGCGGCGTCGCTGCATCAGGCTTGCGCCCATTGTGCAATATTCCCCACTGCTGCCTCCCGTAGGAGTCTGGGCCGTGTCTCAGTCCCAGTGTGGCCGGTCGCCCTCTCAGGCCGGCTACCCGTCGTCGCCTTGGTGGGCCGTTACCTCACCAACTAGCTGATAGGCCGCGAGTCCATCCCTTACCGATAAATCTTTCCACCCAGTGCGGATGCCCGTCTGGGTCGTATCCGGTATTAGCTCCGATTTCTCGAAGTTATCCCAGAGAAAGGGGCAGGTTACTCACGTGTTACTCACCCGTTCGCCACTGATCGCCTGGAGCAAGCTCCAAGGTCACCGTTCGACTTGCATGTGTTAAGCACGCCGCCAGCGTTCGTCCTGAGCCAGGATCAAACTCTCCGTTGATGTTTAGCTCCGAGACCCGAGGGCCTGCGGAAACAAAAACCCCGAAGGGCCGATTTTCTGGCTGAGCAGAACGAGTCGTTGCTGACTCGATCTTGTTCTACCAAAGGATTTTCGTTCGAGTTCTTTGGCGAGGGCCCGATGGGCTTCCCGCCGCCGACCTCGAGACGAGGTTATTGGCATCGATTTTTGGCACGCTGTTGAGTTCTCAAGGTTCGGACGCGCACCGTTCGCGGCCTTGTGGGCCTTGATCCGGGGCAACTGTTCCAACTTACTCTGCCTGACTCTTGGGCGTCAAATCCTTGCCGCTCCGGTGGAGCGGGGTGATTCTCGCGCGCTTGGCGTCTCGGCGTTCCCCCACTGTAGCAGGCTTCTGAGCCGGCCCCGACCGCCCTGTTCCGGGCGACCCGAAGCCCCGGCGAACCGGTGATCCAGGTGGGTTTGTCCACCCGCGGGACCGGCCACCGCGTGGTGTCCGTTCCTCCCTGTCGGGCTGACGTCGAGAACTTTAGGGGGCCCCTGAGACAAAACACAAATCCGCAGGTCAGAGGCCTTTTCGGGCCGCGGCCAGCGACTTGCGGCCGCGCCGTAGGAGCGCGACGCGTCCGTGCAGGAAGTCGTCCTCCCCGAGCACCGCGTCCGGATCGGACACCTTCGAGTTGTTGACCGACACTCCCCCTTCGGCAAGCACTCGCCGGGCCGCGTTGCGGCTCTCGGACAACCCGGTCGCGACCAGGGCGTCGACGAGCGTGCTGCCGACCGGCACCTCCCCGCCCGGCAGTTCGGCCGTGGCGTCGGAGAGGGTGTGGGCGTCCAGAACCCTCGGGTCGCCCTTGCCGAACAAGGCGGCGCTGGCCGCCTCGACCGCCTCCGTCGCCTCGAGGCCGTGCACGAGGGTGGTGATGTCGTGGGCCAGCCCCTTCTGAGCGAGTCGTCTGAAGGGCTCCTCGGCCACCGACTTCTCGAGCTCCACGATCTCCTCCCTGCTCCGGTCGGTGAAGACCCTGAGCAGCTGGATCACCGACGCGTCCTCGACGTTGACGAAGTACTGGAAGAACGCGTAGGGGCTGGTCATGTCGGCGGACAACCAGATGGCGTTGCCCTCGGACTTGCCGAACTTGGTGCCGGCCGAGTCGGTCAGCAGCGGGGTGGACAGAGCGTGCACCGTGGCACCTTCGGCACGGTGGACCAGGTCGACGCCGGCCGTGATGTTGCCCCATTGGTCGCTCCCGCCGGTCTGCAGCGTGCAACCGTGCGCGCGGTAGAGCTCGAGGTAGTCCAGCGCCTGCAGGATCTGGTAGCTGAACTCCGTGTAGGAGATGCCGTCCTGGCTCTCGAGCCGCGCCGCGACCGCATCCTTCCGGATCATCTGGTTGACCCGGAAGTGCTTGCCGATGTCCCGCAGGAAGTCGAGTGCCGACAGCGGTGCCGTCCAGTCGAGGTTGTCGACCAGCAACGCGGCGTTGTCGCCCTCGAAGTCGAGGAAGGGACGCACCAGTTCCTTGATGCGCGCCACGTTGGCCGCGGTCTGCTCCCTGGTCTTGAGCACCCGCTCAGAGGTCGGCTTGGGATCGCCGATCAGGCCGGTCGAACCCCCCACCAGGCAGATGACCCGGTGCCCCGCGCGCTGTAGGTGCCGCAGCACGACCAGCTGCACCAGGTTGCCGAAGTGCAACGAGGGCGCGGTCGGGTCGAAACCGCAATACACCGTGACCGGTCCCTCGCGGAGAGCCCTGCGCAGCGCCGACAGGTCGGTGGTCTGCGCCACCAGGCCACGCCACTGCAGCTCGTCGAGGATGTCGTTCACGATGTCGGGTTCCTTCCACTGGCCGTCCGGGTCGGTCCCAAGACTGCCCTATCCGCGCGAGGGGGTGCGACGCGGTTTGCGGGTTCCGCCGGGACGGTAGGCCGAGACGGTCCGCTCCCCCTCCAGCCAGAACCGCCAGGGGTATGCCGTGCCGTCGCCACCCGCGCCACTCACCCCGACACGGGGTCCAGTCGCGATCCGGGGCGCGCCATCGTCGGATCCTTCGGAGGGCAGGGGGTTGAACACCCGCATCGGGCTGCCGTCGGCGATGACGTCCAGGCCGTTCTCGTCCCGACCGAGGGCCAGTGCCTGGGCCAGACAGGCGGGCCCGCGGGCCAGCCCCCGGTCGGGCGCGCGTCCGCGTCGACTCCTCGCCAGGTCGAGGCCCTCCACGACCTCGCCGGCCCTCAGCAGGACTGCACTGGCCCGGCCCTCCTCCCCGCACACCAGGTTGCAGCAGTAGTGCATGCCGTAGGAGAAGTAGACGTACAGCCCTCCGGGCGGGCCGAACATGACGCGGGTGCGGGGAGTCAGCCCCCGGTAGGCGTGCGACCCCGGATCGCGCTCACCGTCATACGCCTCGACCTCGGTGAGACGCACCGTGACCCCGGCGTGCGAGACGTGGCAGCCGAGCAGGTCAGGCGCGACCTCGAGGACGGGTCGGTCGAAGAACGCCCGAGGCAACCGGTCACGCATGCCTGAGCTGTCCGGCCCGCCTGGGGCGTCTAGTGCTCGCGCCGCCTGATCTTGTTGCCCAGCCACACCAACGGATCGTAGTGACGGTCGACCACCCGCTCCTTCATGGGGATGATCGCGTTGTCGGTGATGGTGATGTTCTCCGGGCAGACCTCGGTGCAGCACTTGGTGATGTTGCACAGCCCGACGCCCTGTTGGTCCCGGGCAAAGGTGGCTCTGTCGTTGCGCGCGTCCAGCGGATGCATGGCGAGCTCGGCCGCCCGGATAAAGAATCGTGGCCCTGCATACGCGGCCTTGTTGTCCTCGTGGTCCCGGATGACGTGGCAGACGTCCTGGCACAGGAAGCACTCGATGCACTTGCGGAACTCCTGGGACCGTCCCACGTCGACCTGCGCCATGCGGTACTCCCCGGGCTCGAGGTCGGCGGGCGGCTCGAAGGCCGGTATCTGCCGGGCCTTCTCGTAGTTGTACGAGACGTCCGTCACCAGGTCGCGGATCACCGGGAAGGTGCGCATCGGGGTGACCGTGATGGTGTCGGCCTCTTCGAAGATGCTCATCCGGGTCATGCACATTAACCGGGGATGGCCGTTGATCTCGGCGCTGCACGAGCCGCACTTGCCGGCTTTGCAGTTCCAGCGCACGGCGAGGTCCGGGGTCTGGGTCGCCTGCAACCGGTGGATGATGTCGAGCACCACCTCGCCCTCGTTGACCTCGACGGTGTAGTCGACCAGCTCTCCCCCGTCGTCGTCACCTCGCCAAACCCGAAAGTGCCCGTCGTAGGTCATGACTGGTCATCCTCTCCCTGCCGCACGTCCTGGAAGTCCGCGAGTTCCTCTGTCGTGAAGTACTTCTCGAGCTCGGACCGCTCGAACAGGTGCATCAGGTCGTCGCGAATCGTGGGGACCTGCTGTCTGGTCAGCTGCACCATGCCGGTGGCGGGATCCAGGTGGCAGGCCAGGTTCACGCTGCGCCACTTGGCGTCCATGCCGGGGAAGTCCTCGCGCGTGTGACCGCCACGGCTCTCTTGACGCTCGAGGGCCGAGCGGGCGACACACTCCGACACCTGCAGCATGTTGCGCAGATCGAGGGCGAGGTGCCAACCGGGGTTGAACTCCCGCCTGCCCTCCACCGACAGGTGCGCGGCGCGCTCGCGGATGTCGGCCAGCTTGTCGAGAGCCTCCTGCATCTCGGGCTCGCGCCGGATGATGCCGACCAGGTCGTTCATCACCTGCTGCAGCTCCTGGTGCAACGTGTAGGGACTCTCACCACCCTCACGCTGGAAGGGTTCCTCGGCGGTGGCCGTCACGGCGTCGATCGAGGCGTCGATGACCGTCGGCCGGTCCTTGCTCGCCGCGGCCGCGTAGGCGGCAGCGCCCGCACCGGTCCGCTGTCCGAAGACGAGCAGGTCGCCCAGCGAGTTGCCACCCAACCGGTTCGACCCGTGCATGCCACCGGTGACCTCTCCGACGGCGAACAGCCCCGGGACCGAGGACGCCCCGGTGTCCGGGTCGACCTCGATGCCACCCATGACGTAGTGGCAGGTCGGACCGACCTCCATCGGCTGCGCGGTGATGTCGACGTCTGCCAGCTCCAGGAACTGGTGGTGCATCGAGGGCAGGCGGCGCTTGATCTCGTCAGCGGGCAGGCGCGTCGAGACGTCCAGGAAGACGCCTCCGTGTTCTGAGCCGCGCCCCTCCTTGACCTCGGAGTTGATGGCCCGGGCCACCTCGTCGCGAGGCAACAGCTCCGGAGGGCGTTTGTTGTGCTCCGGGTCCTCGTACCAGCCGTCGGCCTCCTCCTCGGTCGTCGCGTACTGGCCCCGGAAGACCTCGGGGACGTACTCGAACATGAACCGCTTGCCCTCGGAGTTGCGCAGCACACCGCCGTCCCCGCGGACGGACTCCGTGACGAGGATGCCCTTGACCGATGGTGGCCACACCATGCCGGTCGGGTGGAACTGCACGAACTCCATGTTGATCAGCTTTGCGCCGGCGCGCAGCGCGAGCGCGTGCCCGTCCCCGGTGTACTCCCACGAGTTGCTCGTCACCTTGAAGGACTTGCCGATTCCCCCGGTGGCCAGCACCACCGCAGGTGCATCGAACAGCACGAAACGCCCGGACTCGCGCCAGTATCCGAAGGCGCCGGACACCGGTCCATCGGGAGCTCCACCGTCGTGCATCAGCTCCGTGATGGTCAGCTCCATGAACACCTTCAGCCGCGCCTCGGCGTCGCCGAACTCCCGCTCGTCCTCCTGCTGCAACGAGACGATCTTCTGCTGCAGGGTCCGGATCAGCTCGAGACCGGTGCGATCGCCGACGTGGGCGAGGCGGGCGTACTCGTGACCGCCGAAGTTGCGCTGGCTGATCTTGCCCTCGGGCGTGCGGTCGAACAACGCGCCATACGTCTCCAGCTCCCACACCCGCCTTGGCGCTTCCTTGGCGTGCAGCTCGGCCATCCGTGGGTTGTTCAGGAACTTGCCGCCCCGCATCGTGTCCCCGAAGTGAACCTGCCAGTTGTCGTGCGGGTTCGAGTTGCCCATGGATGCGGCGATGCCGCCCTCGGCCATGACGGTGTGCGCCTTGCCGAAGAGGGACTTGCAGACGATGGCGACCCGGAGGCCGGCCTCTCGCGCCTCGATGGCGGCTCGGAGCCCGGACCCGCCGGCTCCGATGACCAGGACGTCGTAGGCGTGTCGCTCGAGGTCGGTCACGCAGTGCCTCCCTGCTGTCGGGTGGTGGCCGTCGCGGCCACGGTGGTCAGTTGAAGAAGCGGAAGTCGGAGAACGCGCCGCCCGCCACCAGGGCGATGTAGAGGTCCGTGACGACCAGAGATGCCAGGGTGGCCCAGGCGAACCCCATGTGGTGGGCGTTGAGGCGGGAGACCTGCTGCCAAAGGCCGTAGCGGATCGGGTGCCGGGAGAAGTGGGTCAGGCGGCCGGCCGTGATGTTCCGGCAGGAGTGGCAGCCCAAGGTGTAACCCCACAGGAGCACGACGTTGACGACCATGATCAGCGTGCCGAGACCGAACCCGATCCCGCCGCCCTTGCCGTGGAAGGCCTCCACGGCGTCCCAGGTGTTGATCAGGGAGATGATCACCGCGGCATACCAGAAGTAGCGGTGCGCGTTCTGCAGGATGAGCGGTGCCCGCGTCTCGCCGGTGTACTTCTTGTGCGGCTCGGCGACGGCACAGGCGGGCGGCGACTGCCAGTAGGACCGGTAGTAGGCCTTGCGGTAGTAGTAGCAGCTGAGCCGGAACAGCAAGAGGAACGGCAGCGTGAGGATCGCGAACGGGATCAGCGGCGGCCAGGCCCCGAAAGGGGTCCCGAACAGGCTGGACCCCGCCACGCAGGAGTCGCTCAGGCACGGTGAGGAGAAGGGCGACAGATAGTGGTAGGCGGGCACGAAGTAGTCCGACTGCATCGAGGCGCGGACAACCGCGTAGATCACCCACAGGGTCAGGCCGGTGACCGTGAGGACCGGCGCCAACCACCATCGGTCGGTGCGCAGGGTCCGCGCGCCGATCTTGGCGCGACCACGAGCATTGACCCCTTGTGCCAGATCCTGCGTCACGCTCTCAGCTCCTCGGGTGCTGGCCGACGCCCTCATCGTCCACGTCGTCGCCCCACAGGGCCGGGTCGTAGTCGTCGTCGGGGATGAACACGATCTCGCCGGGAGCGCCGACCTTGCCGGCATCGCCGACCCCCGCGCCCCGCGCCACCAGATCGATGTCGTCGGCGATCCGCGCGATGTCGTCGCGGAGTCGTTGCACGTCGACGGTGGTGCCCAACGCCTCCTTCAGCCCCGCCGTGGCACGGCGCAGGCCAGCCACGTGCTCGACGGCTGTTGCGAGATGTTCGTTGACCGACATGAAGCCTCCAGAGGCGCTCGGGGGTGGCGCCCGATCCGCAGTATGCCGCACGTCACACACAAGGGGAAGGAACATGTTCGACACGCGCCAACCGGACCGCCCTAGGGCGCGGAGCCCCCGCGGAGTCAGTCACGAACCACCACCGGGTCGGCGCACCAGGCCCGGTGGGCAGCGAGCTGTGCCGCCACCACGTCGAGCTGCTCGCGCACCCGGGCCGGCGCAGTGCCGCCCTTGGCGTCCCTCGACGCCAGCGATCCCTCGATGCTGAGAACCGAGCGCACCTCCGGCGTGAGATCCGGCGAGATCCGCGCGAGGTCGTCGTCGGACAGGTCCCACAACTCGATGTCTCGCGACTCGCACTCCCGGACGCAGGCGCCCGCGACCTCGTGCGCCACCCGGAACGCGACGCCTTGGCGCACGAGCCACTCCGCCACATCGGTGGCGAGCGAGAACCCCTGCGGGGCCAGCGACTCCATCCGGTCGGTTTGGAACTCCATCGTCGCGACCATCCCGGCGAAGGCCGGAAGCAGCACGTCCAGGGTGTCGATGGCGTCGAACACCGGCTCCTTGTCCTCCTGCAGGTCGCGGTTGTAGGCGAGCGGCAGCGCCTTGAGCGTCGTGAGCAGCCCCGTGAGGTCACCGACCAACCGACCGGCCTTGCCGCGCGCCAGCTCCGCGACGTCCGGGTTCTTCTTCTGCGGCATGATGCTCGAGCCGGTCGAGAATGCGTCGGCCAGCTTGACGAAGCCGAACTCCTTGGTCGCCCAGAGGATCACGTCCTCGGCCAGCCGGGAGACGTCCACCGCCGCCATGGCGGTCACGAACGCGAATTCGGCCACGAAGTCTCGGCTGGCCGTGCCGTCGATGGAGTTCTCGACCGCGGCGTCGAAGCCCAGGTCGGCGGCCACGGCTTCCGGGTCGAGGCCCAGCGAGCTGCCGGCGAGTGCTCCGGAGCCGTAGGGGGACACGGCGGTGCGGCGATCCCAGTCGCGCAGGCGGTCGACGTCGCGAAGCACGGCCCACGCGTGGGCGAGCAGGTGGTGGGACAGCAGCACCGGCTGGGCGTGCTGCAGGTGCGTGCGTCCCGGCATCGCCACGGTGAGGTGCCGGGTGGACTGCGCCACGAGGGCGTCCACGACGTCCAGGAGGCGGGCGCCGCAGTCGCGCGCCGCCTGCCGCAGGTACATCCGGAACAACGTGGCGATCTGGTCGTTGCGGGAACGACCGGCCCGCAACCGGCCGCCCACTTCCGGCCCGGCACGCTCGATCAGTCCGCGCTCCAGCGCCGTGTGGACGTCCTCGTCGTCCTCCGCAGGGACGAACGCCCCGGACTCGACGTCCTCCCGGAGTCGGCGCAGCGCGTCCAGCATCGTGGCGAGCGCTTCGTCGTCGAGCAGCCCGGCGGCGTGCAGCACTCGCGCGTGTGCCCGCGAGCCGGCCAGGTCTTGGGGAGCCAGCCGCCAGTCGAAGTGGGTCGACTTGGAGAGCGCGGCCAGGGCGTCGTCGGGTCCTCCGGCGAAACGGCCTCCCCACAGGCTGATGCGGTCCTGGGGCTGACTCATGGATGGTCCTCCGGTTGCTGGTCATCGGGTACGGCGGTGGCGCGCGTCGTCCGCGCGGCCTTCAGTCTTCCTTGGGGCCGGCAAGCGTCAGCAGTCGCTCGGCGACCTCCGGCCCCTGGTGCTCTCCCGAGGTGATGATCAGGATCGTGTCATCGCCCGCGATGGTGCCGATGATGGCGGACTCGTCGGCGTGGTCAATGGCGGACGCGAGGTACTGCGCCGCCCCGGGAGGGGTGCGCGCCACCACCAGGTTGCCGGACGCCTGCGCGGTCACGAGCAGCTCTTCGAGCAGTCGCCTGAACCGGGTGTGGACCTCGGTCGCGTCCAGGGCGGCTCGAGGGGTGCGGTCGCCGCCCTCTCCCGGCACGGCATACACGAGCGCACGCCCCCGGCGGACCTTGACCGCCCGCAGCTCGTCGAGGTCGCGGGAGAGGGTGGCCTGGGTGATGTCGATGCCCTCCTGCCCCAGGTGGGCGAGCAGCTCCGACTGCGAACGGATCGGGTGCCGACCGATGAGGTCGACGATGAGCTGCTGTCGCGCGGCGCGGGTCTGGGCGATCATGCCTGCTCCACCAGCCATGCGAGCAGGGCCTTCTGTGCGTGCAGTCGGTTCTCGGCCTGGTCCCAGACCACGGACTGGGGCCCGTCGATGACGCTCGCCGCGATCTCGAGACCGCGGTAGGCAGGCAGACAGTGCAGGACGATGGCATCGTCCGCGGCCAGGCCGACAGCGGTCTCGTCGACCGAATACGCCGCGAAGGGTGTGTTGTCCGCGTCACGGCCCTTCTCCTGGCCCATGGACACCCAGGTGTCGGTGGCCACCACGTCCGCGCCACGGCACGCCGCGTCTCGGTCGGTGGTGACGGTCACGGATCCGCCTTGCTGCTGGGCGATCTCGTTGGCGCGCGCGACCACCTCCGGTCTCGGGTGGTGGCCCTCCGGGGCCGCCACACGGACGTGCAGCCCCGCGAGAGCTCCACCGACCAGGTAGGAGTGGGCCATGTTGTTGGCGCCGTCGCCGGCATACGCCAGGGTGAGCCCGGCGAGGCCGCCCCTGTGCTCCTGGATGGTCAGCAGGTCGGCGAGCACCTGGCACGGGTGGAACTCGTCGGTGAGCGCGTTGACGACCGGCACCCGGCTCACGGATGCGGCAGCCTCGAGGCGCTCCTGGCCGAAGGTGCGCCAGACGATCGCCGCGCACTGCCGGTCGAGGACACGCGTGGTGTCCTCGACCGCCTCTCCCCGGCCGAGCTGGCTCGTGGCGCTGTCGAGCACCATGGGATAGCCACCGAGCTGGGCCACGCCTACCGAGAAGGAGACACGGGTGCGCGTCGACGGTTTGTCGAAGATGACGGCGACCGCGCGGGGACCCTCGAACGGCCGCGAGCTGAGCGGGTCGGCCTTGAGAGTCCGGGCGCGCTCGAGCAGGGCCAGCTGCTCCTCGTGGGAGACGTCGTCGTCGCGCAGGAAGTGCCGGGTCACTCGGGGCCCCCGCGAAGTAGCGGAGCGCAACGAAGCACTTCGTGGGGTGAGGTCATGCCGTCTCCTCGGAGGGTGTCGTGTCGAGCAGCACGGGCAGCGCTGCGACGAAGGTCTCCAGCTGCTGCTGGGTGATGATCAGTGGAGGCGCGAGCCGAATCGCGTCCGGACACACGGGATTGACGATGAAGCCCGCCTCCAGGGCACGCGCTGCGACGTCACCGGCGCGGGGCTCCGTCAGCTGGATCGCCAGCAGCAGCCCCTCACCGCGCACCTTGCGGACCAGCGGGTGGCGCAGCGCGGTGACTTCCCCGGCCAGCCACTCGCCTGTCCGTCGCACGTGGTCGAGCAGGCCCTCACGCTCGATTGTCTCGAGCACGGCCAGACCCACCGCTGCGCCCAACGGGTTGCCGCCGAACGTCGTGCCGTGCTGCCCGGGTTGGAGGAGACCCGCCGCCCGCTCGCCGAGGGTCAGCAGCGCACCGACCGGGAAGCCTCCGCCCAGCCCCTTGGCCACCGTGATGGCGTCCGGCACGATGCCGCTGCCCTGGTGGGCGAACCACGCTCCGGTGCGGCCGATCCCGGTCTGGATCTCGTCGACCACGAGCAGGGACCCGTGCGCGGTCGTCAACTCACGCGCCGCCTGCAGGTATGCCGTGTCCAGCGGTCGCACGCCAGCCTCACCCTGGATCGGCTCCAGCACGACGGCGGCGACCGTGTCGTCGACGGCGGCGGCCAGCTCCTCGAGATCGCCGAACGCGACGTGGACGACCTCTTCCAGCAACGGCGCGAAGGGCTCGCGGTAGGCCGGCTTGTGGGTGAGGGCGAGCGCACCCATGGTCCGGCCGTGGAACGCGCCCTCCAGCGCGACGATCCGTCGACGCCCGGTGCGACGGCTCAGCTTGATCGCGGCCTCGACCGCCTCCGTGCCTGAGTTGGTGAAAAACACCTTCGATCCGGTTGGGGCTCCTGCGATCTCGAGCAGTCGCTCGGCGAGCTCGACCTGGGGCCGGGTCGTGAAGAAGTTCGAGACGTGCGCGAGCTGCGCGGCCTGTTCGGTCAGGGCTCCGAGGACGGCGGGGTGGCCATGGCCAAGGGCGTTGACCGCGATCCCGCCGAGGAGGTCGAGGTAGTGCTTGCCGTCCACGTCCCAGACCTCGGCGCCCCGGCCGTGGTCCAGGACGGCGAGGGGCCGTCCGAAGACGCCGAGCAGCGACCGCTCGTAGCGCTCCTGCAGTGCGGTGCTGTCGGTCATGCTCTCGTCCCTTCCTGGGTGACCATGGTGCCGGTCCCCTCGTCGGTGAAGACCTCCAGCAGCAGCGCGTGCGGCTGCCTCCCGTCGATGACGTGCGCCTGCGGCACCCCCTGCCGGACCGCCCTGGTGCAGGCCTCCAGCTTCGGCACCATGCCGGCCTCCACCCGGTGCAGCATCGTCTCGGCATCGTCGACCGCGAGGGTCGACAGCAGGCTCGACCGGTCCGGCCAGTTGCCGTAGACGCCCTCGACGTCGGTCAGCACCACCAGCTTGCGGGCCCCGAGCGCGACGGCCAGCGTGGCCGCGGCGGAGTCGGCGTTGACGTTGAGCACGCTACCCGGCACGTCGAGATCTGGCGCCACCGATGAGACCACCGGGATCCGGCCGGCGGCCAGGATGTCTTGCACGGCATCGGGGTTCACGGTCTCCACGTCGCCCACGAGGCCCAGGTCCACCGGCGCGCCGTCGACCTGGGTGACGCGGCGACGGGCACCGAACAGTCCCGCGTCCTCGCCCGAGAGCCCCACGGCGAGAGGCCCGTGCTGGTTGACCAGCCCCACCAGCTCGCGGCCGACCTGCCCGGTGAGGACCATCCGGACCACGTCCATCACCTCGGGTGTGGTGACCCGCAGGCCGCCGCGGAACTCACTCTCCAGTCCGAGGCGGTCCAGCATGGCGGCGATCTGCGGCCCGCCGCCATGGACCACGACCGGTCGCAGCCCGGCATACCGCAGGAAGACGACGTCCTGCGCGAAGGCGGCCTTGAGCTCGTCGTCCACCATCGCGTTGCCGCCGTACTTGATCACGACCAGCGCCCCACGGAACCGCTCGAGCCACGGCAGCGCTTCCACCAACGTCGCGGCCTTGTCCCTCGCTGCGCTGCGATCCTCACTCGTCGTCGTCATGTCGAGCCCCACTGACCTGACTCCTGCTCGCTCCGGTCCTCGCTGCGCTGCGATCCTCACTCGTCGTCGTCATGTCGAGCCCCACTGACCTGACTCCTCGCTCGCTCCGGTCCTCGCTGCGCTGCGATCCTCACTCGTCGTCGTCATGTCGAGTAAGCCGAGTTCTCGTGCACGTACTCGTGCGTCAAATCATTGGTCCACACCGTCGCCGAGGAGTCGCCCGCGTGCAGGTGCACGAGGAGGTGCACCTCGCGCCCGGACAGGTCGACCAGGGAGCGGTCCTCGCCGACTCCCCCACCGCGACACACCTGCATGCCGTTCATGCTCA
The DNA here is from genome assembly GCF_005222685.1 of Segeticoccus rhizosphaerae. Taxonomy (NCBI): domain Bacteria; kingdom Bacillati; phylum Actinomycetota; class Actinomycetes; order Micrococcales; family Intrasporangiaceae; genus Segeticoccus; species Segeticoccus rhizosphaerae. The sequence goes on along the minus strand of NZ_SWMA01000007.1, from coordinate 110,357 downwards.
CGTCGAGAGCGGCAGGATCGAACGCCGCGGTCGTCGTCCCCACGGCCGCCAGCACGCGCCCCCAGTTGGGGTCACCCCCGAAGATCGCGCACTTGAACAGGTTGTTGCGGGCCACCGCCCGGGCCACCTCGAGCGCGTCCTCCTCCGAGGCGGCGGAGCCCACCTCGATGGCGATGTCGTGGTGTGCGCCCTCGGCGTCGCCGATGAGCTGGCGGGCGAGGTCGCCACAGACCTCGGTCACCGCTGACGTCAGCTCGGCAAGGCTCGGCGAGACCCCCGAGGCGCCGGACGCCAGCAGGAGGACCGTGTCGTTGGTCGACTGGCACCCGTCGGAGTCGATCCGGTCGAACGTCCGGCTCGTGGCGGCGCGGAGCGCGGCGTCGAGAGTGGTCGAGTCCGCCACCGCGTCAGTCGTGACGACGACGAGCATGGTCGCCAGAGCCGGTGCCAGCATGCCGGCCCCCTTGGCCATGCCACCGACTCGCCACCCGGACGCGGTGGCGGTCGCCTCCTTGCACACCGTGTCGGTTGTCATGATCGCCGTCGCTGCGGCCGTTCCACCGTCTGCCGCGAGGGATCCGGACGCCTCCGTCACGCCGGCCAACAGTTTGGGCAGGTCGAGCAGCTCGCCGATCAACCCCGTCGAGCAGACGGCCACGTCCGCTGCCGCGACCCCGAGCGACGTGGCCACGTGCTCGGCGGTGGTGTGCGTGTCGGCGAACCCCGGCGCTCCGGTGCAGGCGTTGGCGCCCCCGGAGTTGAGCACCACCGCGTCGACGCGACCGTCCGTCAGCACCTGCCGGCTCCAGGTGACCGGTGCCGCCTCGACCCGGTTGGAGGTGAACACCGCGGCGGCATCGTGCCGGGGACCGTCGTTGACCACGAGGGCGAGGTCCGGGCGGCCGCTGGGCTTCAGGCCCGCGGTCACACCGGCGGCCCGGAAGCCTTCGGCGGCAGTGACACTCACGCCGGGGTCCCGGGATGGAGCCGGAGTGGGGTGCTCTCAGCGGGATGGTTCAGATGGTTCATGGCGCCACTCCCACGGCGGGAAGGCCGAGAGTCTCATCGAGGCCCAGGGCGAGATTGGCGCACTGGATCGCAGCGCCCGCGGTGCCCTTGGTGAGGTTGTCGACGGCGGCGACGGCCACGACCCGGCCGGTCCTGGCATCTGTGGCGACCTGCACCAGCACCACGTTGCTGCCCAGCACGTCGGCCGTGCGGGGCCACTGGCCCTCGGGCAGCAGGTGCACGAAGGGTTCGTCGGCGTAGGCCCGCTCCCACGCCTCGCGGACGTCCCCCGCGCCGTGCCCGTCGGAGAGTCTGGCGGTGCACGTGGCCAGGATGCCGCGCGGCATCGGCGCCAGGGTGGGCGTGAAGGAGACCTTGACGGCGTCATCACCGAGACCGGCTGCCGCAGAGAGGTTCTGCTCGATCTCGGGCGTGTGCCGATGGGTGCCACCCACCCCGTAGGGCGACATCGACCCCATCACCTCTGCCCCGGTCAGGTGGGCCTTCGCGGCCTTGCCTGCACCGGACACCCCACTGGCCGCGACGATCACGATGTCGTCGCCGGACACGACGCCGCCCGCCAGGCCGGGGGCCAGGGCCAGCGTGCACGCGGTGGGATAGCAGCCGGGCACCGCGACCCGGCGCGAGCCGGCGAGCTTGCCGCGCCTCTTCGCGCCGGAGGGCAGCGGCAGCTCGGGCAGCCCGTAGGGCCAGCACCCGGCATATGGCGTGCCGTAGAACTCGTCCCAGGCCTGCCCACTGGTCAGCCGGAAGTCGGCGCCGCAGTCGATGACGACCACGTCGTCCGGCAACGAAGCGGCCACCGCAGCCGACGCCCCGTGCGGCAGCGCGAGGAACACCACATCATGGCCGGCCAGCGTCTGCGGCGTGGTGGGCTGCAGCACCCGGTCCGCGAGGGGCATCAGGTGCGGATGGACGGCACCGAGCCGCGTGCCGGCGGAGCTGGCCGCGGTCAGCGCACCGACTTCCAGCTCCGGGTGACCGCAGAGCAACCGCACGACCTCGCCGCCCGCATAACCGCTCGCACCCGCCACTGCCGCCGTCCACATGTGCATGAATATACACGCCTTCGTGAATTCATGCACCAAGCGTCGGTCAAGCCAGCGGGTCGTCCGCACCCCAAGGGTGCAGGCGCAGCCGCCTGTCGTCGTCGCCGAGCCCCTCCTCGGCGCGGGCTCGCAGCGACGCGGGGGTGTCGGCGCCCGCCCGCACGAGCCGACCGGACCACGCATCGAGGTCGCCCGACGCGAGCGCGAGCGCGAGGTCGGTCACCTCCTGCGGAGAGGTCCATTCGGTCCGACCGTGGTGCATCTTCATCGAGTGCGTCATGTCGGTCTCGATCACCCCGGGCGCGAGGTCGAAGGCGCGTATGCCGTGTGCCCCTCCGGCCAGGTGCAGTCCCCCGGTGATCCGGGCCAGCGCGGCCTTGCTCGCGTTGTAGGCGGTCAGGTCGGGGGTGTCCCGCCCGCCGCTGCCGCTGTTGAGGTTGATGATGCGCCCGCCGCCGGCTGCCGCCATGTGGCGGGCCACCGCGCGGCTGACCAGGAAGGGTCCCAGGACGTTGACCGTCACGACCTGCCACCAGCGGTCGACGTCGGCCTCCCAGATCGGGGCCTCCGGCTCGATCAGTCCGGCGTTGTTGACCAACAGGTTGATCCGGTGGTGCCGCTCGAGCACGGCTGCGACAAGGGTCTCCACCGCGGTCTCGTCGGTGACGTCCACGGCGTGACCTCTCGCCGTGCCGCCGCTCGCCTCGAGCTCAGCCACCACCTCATCGAGGGCGGCGGTCCCGCGGGCGCAGAGCTCCACGGCATACCCGCAAGCGGCCAGGGCCCGTGCGAGCTCGCGCCCGATGCCTCTGGAGGCACCGGTCACCACCGCCACCGGCGCCCCGCTGCCGGCCACGGTCAGGTGCTCCTCAGCACGGCGCCGGTTGCCGCGGCTGCTGCGGCGACCGCACGGTCGCGGAGCTGGTTGACCTCTTGGGTCTTCAGCGTCCGGTCGGGGGCGCGGAAGACCAGGTGGTAGGCCAACGACTTGTGGCCCTCGTCGACCTGGTCGCCCACGTAGACGTCGAAGAGCGACAGCGACTCGAGCAGCTCACCGGCACCCGAACGCAGCGCCGCCTCGACGTCGCCAGCCGTCACGTCGGCCGCGACGACGAGCGCCACGTCGCTGTGGGCGACAGGATGGGTCCAGATCGAACCCGCGGCGACGGCCGGTTCGCTGGCCCGGGTGAGCACATCCAGGTCGATCTCCCCCGCCACGGTGCGTCCTGGCAGGCCCATGGCCTGGACCACCTTCGGGTGCAGCTCGCCGGCGTGGCCGACGACCGTGCCGTCGGACAGCGTGATCCGGGCGCAGCGCCCGGGGTGCCACGGCGCCCGGTCGGCGGCGGAGACCACGACCTCGACGGCGAGGGCATCGGCCAGTGACCGGACCACCTCGACCGCGTCCGACCAGTCGGCAAGCCGGCCCTGTCCCCACCAGCCGCCGCGCTCACGCTCTCCCGTCATGGCGTAGGCCAGGTGCCTCGGTTGCGGCGGGACGGCCGCCTCGATCGCCGCGAGCGTGTCGTCGTCGGGTCGCGCGGTCACCGCCGGCACCGGGGCTGGTCCGGCTGACTCCTCGGGCAGGGTGACCAGGCCGACTTCACAGATCGCGACGTCCTTGTGACCACGGGAGACGTTGCGCCGCAACGTCTCCAGCATGGTCGAGAGGACGGAGGTGCGCAGGAAGGGCGCCTCCTCCGACAGCGGGTTGGCAAGACGCACGGCCCGGCGGCGCGGGTCGTCCGCCTCGAGCCCGAGCTGGTCGTGCACCCCCGCGCTGGTGAAGGGGTAGGACAACACCTCGACCAGCCCGATCGAGGCCAGTGTGTTGGCGGCGATCCGTCGCACGCGCTGCCCGTGGGTGAGCCCGCGACCACCGGGGGCCTGCGGGAGCACGGAGGGAATCTGGTCGTAGCCGCGCAGTCGAGCCACTTCTTCGACGAAGTCCGGCCCGTTCACCAGGTCCGGACGCCACGACGGGGGCTGGACGGTGAGGGGTCCGCCCGGCTGCGGTTCGTCCACCTGGCAACCGATCTCGCGCAGGACCTCGATCACCTCCTTGCGTGGGTAGGCCAGCCCCACCAGCGTGCTGGGCAACGTCGGATCGAAGCTGACGGGCTGTCTCGCCGACCGTCGGTCGACGTCGGTCACACCGTCGTCGGCGACCCCGCCGCCGTGCTCGACGAGCAGCTCGACGGCGAGCTGGGCGGCCGCGTCGGCCAGGGCCGGGTCGACGCCGCGCTCGTAGCGCTTCGACGCCTCCGTGGTCAGCCGGTGCCGACGCGACGACCGCGCGATCGACGTGGGGTCGAAGTGGGCCGCCTCGATCAGCACGTCAGTGGTGCGGGCCGTGACCTCCGAGGTCTCACCACCCATCACCCCGGCGATCGCCAGGGGCACCTCGCCGCCGTCGGTGATCAGCAGGTCCTCGACGTCGAGCTCGCGGTCGACGTCGTCGAGGGTGGTGAGCCGCTCCGCCTCCCGGGCCCGGCGCACGACGATCTCGCCGGACAGGGTGGACACGTCGAAGGCGTGCAGGGGTTGCCCGAGGGCGAGCATCACGTAGTTCGTGACGTCCACCGCCAACGAGATCGGCCGCATGCCGGCCTCGGTGAGTCGCTTGGCCATCCAACGGGGCGACGGCCGCTCCATGTCCAGCCCCCGCACGACGCGCGCGACGTAGCGGTCGCAGCCGGCGCGGCCGCCGAGCGGCGCCTCGTCCGCGAGGCGCACGGCATACCCCCGGTCGTTGGGCGCCGGGACCGGCAGCTGTGCGGGGTCCCGGAAGGTGGCGCCGGTGGAGTGGGAGTACTCCCGCGCCACGCCGCGGATGCTGAAGCAGTAGCCGCGGTCCGGCGTGACGGTCACCTCGACCACCTCGTCGGCCAGGCCGAGCAGGGCGATGGCGTCTTCACCGGGCTTCAGGTCCTTGGCGTCATCTCCGAGCAGCTCGGTCAGGACGATGATGCCGTCATGATCGGTGCCGATGCCGAGCTCCATCGCGGAGCAGATCATGCCGGCGCTGACGTGGCCGTACGTCTTGCGCGCGGAGATCTCGAAGTTGCCGGGCAGGACCGCTCCGGGCAGGACCACGACCACGAGGTCGCCGACCGCGAAATTGTGCGCACCGCAGACGATTCCCTGCGGGGTGCCGTCGGTGAGCCGCTGGCCGTTCTCGCCGACGTCGACCCGGCACCAATTGATGGTCTTGCCGTTCTTCTGCGGCTCCGGCGTCATCTCGAGGACGCGCCCGACGACGAGGGGCCCGGTCACGCCTCCGCCGTGCAGACCCTCTTCCTCCAGGCCGACTCGCACCAGGCTGGCGGCGATGTCGGCACCCGTGGCGTTCTCAGGCACGTCGACCATGGAACGCAGCCAGGTCACTGGTACCCGCATCAGATCTCCATCCCGAACTGGGCGCTGAAGCGCACGTCTCCCTCGATGATGTCGTGCATGTCGGCGACGCCGTTGCGCAGCATGACGGCCCGCTCGATCCCCATCCCGAACGCGAACCCGGTGTAGCGGTCGGGGTCGACCCCGCAAGCAGTCAGCACGTTGCGGTTGACCATGCCGCAGCCGCCCCACTCGATCCAACCGGTGCCGCCGCATGTCCGGCAGGACGAGTCGGCACCACGGCAGACGAAGCAGCGGAAGTCGAGCTCGGCACTGGGTTCGGTGAAGGGGAAGTATGACGGTCGCAGCCTCGTGGTGATGCCCTCGCCGAACAGCTCGCTCACGAACCGGTCGAGGGTGCCGCGCAGGTGCGCCATGGTCAGGCCCTCGTCGACCGCCAACCCCTCGACCTGGTGGAACACCGGCGTGTGGGTCGCGTCGAGCTCGTCAGTGCGAAAGACCTTGCCGGGGCAGGCGATGTAGAGCGGCAGCTCGCGCTCTAGCAGGCTGCGGACCTGCACGGGCGAGGTGTGCGTGCGCAGAACCAGCCCACCGTCGGGAGGGTCCACGAAGAAGGTGTCCTGCATCTGGCGGGCCGGATGGTCGGGGCCCAGGTTGAGCGCGTCGAAGTTGAACCACTCCGACTCGAGCTCGGGGCCCTCCGCGATCTCCCAGCCCAACCCCACGAAGATGTCGGCAATGCGCTCCGCGGTCAGCTCGACCGGGTGCCGGGCACCGACGGGTCGGCGGGACCCGGACACCGTGACGTCGACGGTCTCCTCCACCAGCAGCCGAGCGTCGCGCTCGGCCTCCAGCTCGGCCTGCCGCGCGGCGAGGGCCCGGCCAACCCGCGCCCGCGCTGCGCCGACCCGCTTGCCGGCATCGGCCTTGGCCGACGGGGGCAGGGCGCCGATCTCGCGGTTGGCGAGGGCGAGGGCGCTGCGGTCGCCGACGTGCGCGATACGGGCGTCCTTGAGCGCGTCGAGCGTGCCCGCTGCCGCGAACGCGGCTTCTGCCGCCTCGACGACCTCATCGATCGCGGCGGGGTCGAGGGCGCTGACCTCGACGGGGTCGTACTGCGTGTTGGCTCCGGACATCGCTTCCACTTCGGCTGGGGTGGGTGCGGCCGACCGACGGCGGTCGGCGCGAGGACTTGAGTCTAGGCCGGTCAGGCTGTGTGGTTTGCCGCCGCTCGTCGCTGCTAGGCAAACTGCTCGGGCGCGCCTGCCGGCAAGGTAAATCGGAACTCGGCACCGCCCGACGGTGCGCGACCGACGCTGATCTGGCCGCCGTGGGCCTCGACCAGACCGCGCACGATGTAGAGGCCGAGCCCCGTGCCGCCCTGCGGTCGACTGTGCCAGAACCGGGTGAAGATCACTGAGTGGTGCTCCTCCTCGATGCCGGGTCCGTCGTCGCTGACGGTGACCTCGATGGCCTCGCCACCGTCCCCTGCGGACACGCCGAGACGCACGGCGCCCTCCCCGTGGCGCAGGGCGTTCTCGAGCAGGTTGGCAAGGATCTGGTCGACCCGGTCGGGGTCGGCCCACACCTCGGGCAGGTCCGGCTCGACCTCGATCTGGAACCGGTCCTGCTCGTAGTCACCCGAGGTGAGCAGACTCTCCACGTGGGCCCTGATCTTGGCGGGCAGGTCGACCGGCTGGCTGCGCACCTGGAGGCGTCCACTGTCGATCCGGGACACGTCCAGCAGCTCGGTGATCAGGCGTGCCACCCGGTCGGCGTCAGCCTCGATGGCCTCGATCATCCACAGCTTCTGCTGGTCCTCGAGCTGGTCCCACCGGCGGCGCAGCGTCGAGGAGAAGCCCTTGACCGAGGTGAGCGGCGACCGCAGCTCGTGGGCGACGGTGGCCACGAGGACGCTGTTGTTGGCCTCGAGGCGGCGCCGGGCGTGGGCATCGCGCAGGGCCACCACCACGGCGGTGACCGGTTTGCCGCGGCCCGGGCGTACGTACTTCGCGCTCACCAGGGCTTCGTCGCCGCCGGGGAGCAGCAACAGCCGCTCCCGGTGGCCCGAGCGGATGTTGATCCCGTGCCAGGGGTCGGAGCACTCCCACCAGGACCTTCCGTCGACGTCCTGCAGGGGCAAGACCTCGCGAATGTCCTTGCCGAGCAAGTCTTCAGCGGGCATGCCGACGATGGAACAGGCCCGGGCGTTGACCTCAGTCACGACCGCGTGCCCGTCAGTCACGATGAGTCCGTCGGGCAGGCGGTCGGCCAGGACGTGGGCGCCCGCGGGGAGCGCGGGTGAGGAGTCGGCGCTCCCCCGTGACGTCCCGTTCACGCGCTCCGAAGCCATGCGAATGACTCTAGCGACTTAGCTGTGTGGCGGAAGCGCGGGCTCCCGCCGAAGCATAGAGGCAAACCGTGGCCGCCATGGCCAGGTTGAGCGACTCGGCCAGCCCGTAGATCGGCACACGGACCACCTGGTCACAGCCGTCGCGAACCTGGGGAGGCAGTCCCCACGCCTCGTTGCCCATCACCCAGGCGTGTCGGCGCTCGAGCGGTGCGTCGGTGAGCAGCTGGTCCCCCGAGCCGTCCGCCGCCAGCAGCAGCAGCCCCGCCGCCCGCAGCCGGGAGAGGAGCTCGTCCACCGGGGCGCCGAGGACGAGAGGCAGGTGGAACAGGCTCCCCGCGGTCGAGCGGACGACCTTGGGGTTGTAGACGTCGACGCTGGCGTCGCTGACGAGCACGGCACCGGCGCCGCTCGCGTCGGCCCCGCGGATCACCGTGCCGGCGTTGCCGGGATCACGCACGTGCGTGAGGACCACGACGAAGTCCGGCCGGGCGGCGAGCGCCGCGTCGAGGTCGACATCGAGCGGCCGGCACACCGCGGCCAGGCCCTGCGGCTGGCGGGTGTCGCACATCGCGGCAAGCACCTCGCTGCTGACGTCATGAGTCGGCACGCCCGCGTCGCGCGCGGCGGCCAACAGGTCGGCATACCGTTCTGCTGCGGTGTCGTCGGCGTAGAGGTCGCGCACCACGTCCGGGCGGTGGGTGACCGCCTCGCGGACCGCTTGCGGTCCCTCGGCCAGGAACAGACCCTGGCGTTGACGCACCGAGCGGCGGCTGAGCGCCCGCACCGACCGAACCCGATCGGATCGGGGGTTGGTCAGCACGGGCCGCGCAGACACAGACCGCCGCCCCGATCGAGTCCGGCGGTCAGGCCGCGTCGGTGGCGCTGGGCTGCTGGGCGGGCACGTTGGCCCGCGAGAGCTCGACCAGAGCGGTGAAGGCCGCCTCGTCGTTGGTGGCGAGCTCCGACAGCATGCGGCGGTCGACCTCGACACCCGCGGCCTTGAGACCCTGGATGAAGCGGTTGTAGGTCATCCCGTTGGCGCGGGCACCGGCATTGATGCGCTGGATCCACAGGCGCCGGAAGTCACCCTTGCGGGCGCGGCGGTCGCGGTAGCTGTAACCCATCGAGTGGGTGACCTGCTCCTTGGCCTTGCGGTAGAGCCGCGAACGCTGCCCGCGGTAGCCGCTGGCCTGCTCGAGGACGACCCGGCGCTTCTTGTGGGCGTTGACCGCCCGCTTCACGCGTGCCACGTGAGTACTCCTTGTTCTTGACGCTCGACCGGGGCATGCGCGGCGTACGCAGCGCGCCGGTCGGTGCTGGATGTGTGGGGGTTACTTGCCGAGGAGCTTCTTGACCCTCTTGGCGTCCGGCTTGGACAGCTCGACGTCGTTCGCGATGGAACGCATCTTCTTGGAGGACTTGTGCTCGAGCAGGTGGCGGCCACCGGCCTGCTCACGCATGACCTTGCCGGTCCCCGTGATCCGGAAACGCTTCTTGGTGCCGCTGTGCGACTTCATCTTCGGCATGGAGCCGATCTCCTTCGGTCGGTTCGTGCTTGCTGCAAATGTGCTGTGCGCGTGGCTCAGCCCTTGGTCTCGGCCTCGGCCCGCCGGCGCCGCTCCTCGGCCTTGGCCTCGGCCTTCTTCTTGGTCGGGCCGAGCACCATGATCATGTTGCGCCCGTCCTGCTTGGGTGCGCTCTCGACGAAGCCCAGCTCCTGCACGTCCTCCGCGAGGCGCTGCAACAGCCGGAAGCCCAGCTCGGGTCGGGACTGCTCGCGACCGCGGAACATGATCGTCACCTTGACCTTGTCGCCCGCCTTGAGGAACCGCTCGACGTGGCCCTTCTTGGTGCCGTAGTCGTGCGGGTCGATCTTCGGGCGGAGCTTGATCTCCTTGATGATCGTGTTGATCTGGTTCTTGCGGGCTTCCCGCTCCTTGATGGCGGCTTCGTACTTGTACTTGCCGAAGTCCATGAGCTTGGCGACCGGCGGCTTGGCCATCGGCGCCACCTCGACCAGGTCGAGATCCGCCTCGGCCGCGAGTCGCAGCGCGTCCTCGACGCGCACGATGCCGACCTGCTCACCATTGGGGCCAACCAACCGCACTTCCGGGACCCGGATGCGGTCGTTGATGCGAGGTTCGCTGATGTGCTGCTCCTTCTGCCGTTCAGACCTGTCGCTGAAACCTGTGGTGTCCGTCAGGGACGAGAAAGGCTCCTCGCCACCTGGGTGCGCGAGGAGCCTGGGCTTCCGGACCAAGCACGGCGGGTATGCCGGGTGCTCACCACCCGGCGTACGCTCCGGCCTGTCGGCGCGAGCCGACGGGACGAAGAGCCGTCTTGACGAACCCGGCGACCTGTCGGTCATCGCGGGTGGAAGCGGAACTGCTGGCTCCTCTTGCACGCTGTCCAACACCGTCGCCCGGTGCGGTGTTCCCCAGAGGGACCCGTGGTGGGCGCCGAGCTGCACAGCCGGTCAGTCTGGGATGCTACCAGCGTGACCGACCAGACTCCCAATCCCTCTCCTGTCGAGCCCGTGGACGCGAGCAGGGAGACCCGCGACATAGCCGAGGTGGCTGCCGTGGAGATCATCACGACCGCTGCGGTGCACCTGATGAGCGCCGCGGCCGTCAAGTGCGGCCTGGCGGAGGGACCGGACGCCGCCGAGCTGCAGGACCTCGACGGGGCGAGGCGGCTGATCAACGCACTCGCGGGACTCGTGACAGCCTCGGCGCCGGACATCGGCAGCGAGCACGCGGCGCCGCTGCGGGACGGGCTCAAGTCGCTCCAACTGGCATTCCGTGAGGCGTCGGTCGTGCCCGACCCGCCCGGCCAGGGCCCGGGCGAGCGCCTGACCGGTTCGGTGGTCTGAGGCCCGGCGCGGTCATCCGGCGCGCCGCCCCGGCCGCGGACCGTCACTGCTTGCCCTGCCGGTCAGGCGGCGAGCTCCACGGTGCCGGCCGCCGCAGGCTTGCGTGTCCGTCGGGCTCCGCCACGATGACGCCACCAGGTGGCACCGGCGCCGAGCATCGCGATCAGCAGGCCGATCGCTGCCACCGAGAGGAACCCTCCGGCATAGCCCCACCGGTCGATGGCGGCTCCGCCTATGGGCGCGCCGAGCGCCGAGCCCGCGGTCATGAACGACCCGTGCCAGCCGAGCGCCTCTCCCCTGGCGCCGTCGGGAACGATCCGCGTCACGGCATCGACGGTGGCGGTGACCGTCGGCGCGACGACCAGCCCCGCGACGAAGGAGATCACGGCCATGGACACCACTCCCGGGGCCACGGCGAGCGGGATCGTCATGATGCTGAGGACCCCGAGCAGCAGGAAGGGTGGGATCGGTCGACCCTGCGCGCCGTAGACCAGCCCACCGACGATGGAGCCGAGCCCCCAGAGCAGCAGCACCACGCCGAGCCGAGGCACCTCGTCCCACTCGCGCAGCGCCGCGACGAGCGAAACGTCTGAGCCGGTCAGCACGACCGTGGCGGCAGCTGCCGCTGCGCACACCGCGACGAAGCGCGGCCGCAGCCACGCGTTCCTGGGAACGCGGGCTGCGATCCGGTCCTCCGCCAGCGTGGATGCCGACACGATCGCCGGGTTGGCCCACCACAGGACCACTGCGGCCGCGACGCCGAGCATCTGCAGGGTGAACAGGACCCAGGCGGTCGGCCACACGGCCGTCAACCAGATCGCCGCCACGGGCCCGATGATGAACGCCATCTCGACGACCACCGAGTCGAGGGACAGCGCCGTGCGGCGGTCGCCCTCCGGCACCGCCGCGATGACCGCCTGCCGGATGATCGAGAAGGTCGGGACGACGAAGAGTCCGGCGATGGAAGCCAGGGTCAGCAGCGGCCAGTAGCCGAGGAACGGGGCGACCGACCAGCAGGCCCCGGCCACGAGCAGTGACGGCAGCACGACCCGCCGCAGGCCGAGCCGGTCGAGCAGCTTGCCCCGCCACGGCCCGCTGATGGCGATGCACACCGTCGCGGCCCCCGCCACGAGGCCGGCGTCGCTCCAGCTGCGGCCCAGGTCGTCGACGACGTGCAGCGTCAGGATGACGCCGGCCGCAAAGAGGGGCACGCGAATCAGGAGCCCGAGCAGGAGGGCTCGGCGCACGTCACGTTGCGCGAGGACGCGCTGGTAGGGGGCGAGGGGCATGGGCGCAATACTTCCATATCGAAAGAGCGCCGCCGACCGAATTTGCCGCCGCCTTTGACCCTCCCGGGCGTGCCGAGGGGTTCGCCGTGCGCTCAGGCTTGCTGGATGGAGAAGCTGAGTCCGTCGATGCGCGCGCGGGTCTCGCCGTCGGTGGCGACCTGCTCTCCCAGCCGGGTGGCGAGGGCCTGCACCGCTTGGGCATCGAGACCGGGCCGGAGTCGCAGCACCAGCCGCAGCGTCCCGGTGCCAGCGGGCTCCCCCGCCTCGGCGGACCACCCGACGACGTCGGGTTCCTCGGCCACCGCACGTCCGAGGGCAGCGCGGACGAACGGGTCCTCGTGCGCAGGCACCCACTCCCGGTCCATCGCGAGCGCCCACACCATGCTCTGTCGCAGCACGAACGACTCGGGTCGGCCGAGGTCGAGGAGCATGACGTCACACCGCTCCTGCACGGCCGCCTGCGCCGCCCGAGAGCTCGTCACCGGCACCGGCCGGGCCGTAACGTCCCACGACTGCAGCGCCTCGATGCTGCTGAAGACCGGCAGTGCTCGTCGCCCGTCCGGCGCGGTCAGGGTGACCACTGCCATGTCGGTCGACTTCTCCACTGCGAGCGCGTCCGACTCGTCGACCTCGCCCGGCGCCGCCACGATCGGCACCAGCAGACGGGCCCCGTGCACCGCGGCCACGAGGGCAGCCTCGTCCGCCGGCGCGCTGAGCGCACGCACGAGCCTCGGGTCGCCGTCGCCGTCGTCGTGGTCGAAGCCGGTGCCCGTCAGCTGCCGGCCGAAGAAGGACTGTCCCGCCGAGTCGTGCGCGTCACTCACGGGGACGTCCAGCCACCTCGAGGGCCTCGGGCAGGGTGAACGAGCCGCGGTAGAGCGCGGATCCGACGATCGCGCCCTCGATGCCGCCCGGTCCGCCGGTGACCAGACTCCGCAACGTCCGCAGGTCGTCCAGCGTCGAGATGCCGCCCGAGGCCACGACCGGCCGGTCGGTGCGGGCACAGACATCCTCCAGCAGCCTGACGTTCGGCCCCTTGAGCATGCCGTCCTTGTCGACGTCGGTGACCACATAGCGGGCGCAGCCCTCCTGGTCGAGCCGCTCGAGCGTCTCCCACAGGTCGCCGCCCTCCTTGGTCCATCCGCGAGCGGCCAGCGTGGTGCCACGCACGTCCAGTCCGACGGCGATCCGGTCTCCGTGCTCGGCGATCGCCCGTGCAGTCCACTCCGGGTCCTCCAGGGCGGCCGTGCCGAGGTTGACCCGCCGGCAGCCGTTCGCCAGGGCGGCGTCCAGGCTGGCGCCGTCCCGGATCCCACCAGACATCTCCACCTTGATGTCCAGCCGGCCCACGATGTCGGCCAACAGCTCCCGGTTGGAACCCCGGCCGAACGCCGCGTCCAGGTCGACCAGGTGCAGCCACTCGGCGCCCTGGTCCTGCCACGCCTTCGCTGCCTCCCACGGGTCGCCGAACCGGCCGCCACTGCCCGCGACGCCCTGCACGAGCTGAACCGCCTGCCCGTCCGAGACGTCGACGGCGGGCAACAGCTCGAGGCGGTGGGTCGAGGGAACGCTGGACGTGGTCATGGTGCGAGGTCCTCCCGGAGTGGTTCGTCTGGCGAGGGCACGACCGTATGCCGTCTCCCGGCACCGGGAGTGTGAGCGCCAGCAGGTGAAACGGTCCGGCTCACAGCAGGCCCAACCAGTTCTCGAGCAGCGTGGCGCCGGCGTCGCCGGACTTCTCGGGGTGGAACTGGGTCGCCACGAGGGGCCCGTCCTCGACCGCCGCGACGAACCGTGTGCCGTGCGCACACCAGGTGACACGAGCCGTAGCCGAGTCAGCTGACCCCGACCACGTCGTGGCCGCATAGGAGTGGACGAAGTAGAAGAGCTGGTCCTCGACGCCCGCGAACAGCTCCGAACCCCGGGCCACCTCGACCGGCGACCAGCCCGTGTGCGGCACCACGTCGGCGGCGAGCCGCTGGACCGTGTCGGCCCACCGACCGAGTCCCGGAAGCGGCTGCGCGCTGGGCTCGTCCGACCCCTCGAAGAGGACCTGCATGCCCACGCAGATCCCCATGACTGGGCGGTCACCGGACAGCCTTTCCCCGATGAGCGCCGGTCCACGGACCGCCCGCAGGCCTGCCATGCAGGCGTGGAAGTTGCCGACGCCGGGGACGAAGAGCCCGTCGGCCGAGGCCACCTCGTGCGGGTCGGCGGTCAACGTGACGCGTGCCCCGACACGTTCGAGCATCCGCACCGCCGACCGGACGTTGCCGCTGCCGTAGTCGAGGACCACCACTGAGGCGCTCACCGGTCGAGCCCGAGCTCGGCGCGCAGCGCGATCTCGTCCTGCGCCGCGGAGTCGAAACCGGAGACGGCGCGTGGGGCCGGCTCGACCACGAACGACCCGGCGATTCCGGCGGACGGCGCAGCGCCGAGCAGCTCGCCGCCGGGCAGGTCGAGCGTGACCATCGCCGCGGCCAGCAGGCTGCGTGCATCGTCGCCGGGAGACCGCAGCAGATCACGCAGCGCTCTCGCGGCTCGAGGCCCGGGACGCCTCGCGGCGCGCTGCAGGTCCTGCGGGCGGGCAACCGGCAGGCCGGGCGACCGCATCACACCTGACTCCGGCTCCCACACGACGAAGCGAGCCTGCGCGCGCAGCCCGCGTGGCTGCACGGTGATCACTGCCTTGCCGTCGATCACGAAGAACCCCAACGCTGCCCGCAACCGGCCGGGGACCCGGCGAGCAGCCAGCATCGGCAGGCACGCGTCATAGGGAGCGGCGGCGCGGGACTCGCCGGCGGGCAGCGCGGCGGTCCACCCGTCGAGAGGTATGACGCGCAGCGGCACCACGCCGCTCGCGGCCCACTTCGAGACGGAGTCGACGCCGCCACGCATCAAGCAGAGTCCGGGCAGGCCGGCGCGGCGTCGTGGAGACAGGGCCACGGTTCAGAGTGCGCCTTTCGCGCTCGGGACCCCGGTCACCCTGGGGTCCTTGGCGATCGCGACTCGCAGCGCCCTCGCGACGGCCTTGAACTGGGCCTCCACCAGGTGGTGGGGATCGCGGCCCGAGAGCACCCGCACGTGCAGGGCGATGCCCGCGTGGTGCGCGAAGCTCTCGAAGACGTGCCGGGTCAGCGAGCCGGTGAAGTGGCCGCCGATCATGGCATAGGCCTGACCGTCCGGCTCGCCCGTGTGCACGACGTAGGGGCGCCCGGCCACGTCGACGACCGCCTGCACCAGTGCCTCGTCCAGCGGCACCGTGGCGTCGCCGAACCGGGAGATGCCACGCTTGTCGCCGAGGGCCTCACGGAACGCGTCGCCGAGCACGATCGCCACGTCCTCGACAGTGTGGTGGGCGTCAACCTCGACGTCGCCGTCGGCCTGGACCCGCAGGTCGATCAGCGAGTGTCGCGCCAGGCTCGTGAGCATGTGGTCGTAGAAGGGCACACCGGTGCTGATCTCCGACTCTCCCGAGCCGTCGAGGTCCAGCCACAGCTCGACGCGGCTCTCGCTGGTGTTGCGTTGCACCTTCGCGGTGCGCCTCGCGGCCGCGTCGCGACCGGCCGGGTTCGTGTCACTCATAGCGGCTGCTCCTGTCGGTGGGTCGGCGCCAGCTCACGCATCGCCGAGAGAAAGGCGTCGGTCTCCTCGGGCGTGCCGGCCGTGACCCGCAGGTGGTGGGCGATGCCGACGTCGCGCACGAGGATCCCATGCTCGAGCAGCGACTGCCACGTGGCCCGCGCGTCGTCGAGCCCGCCGAAGAGGACGAAGTTCGCGTCACTGGGCACCGGGTCGAGCCCGAGCCCCGTCAGCTCGGCCACGATGCGGTCGCGCTGGACCTTGATCGCCTCGACGGTACCGAGCAGCTCAGGCGCATGGGTCAGCGCCGCGGAGGCGACGGCCTGCGTGACCGCGGACAGGTGGTAGGGCATCCGCACGAGCCGCAGCGCATCGATGAAGTCGGGCGACGCCGCGAGGTAGCCGAGCCTCGCCCCCGCCAGCGCGAACGCCTTGCTCATGGTGCGAGTCACGACGAGCCGGTCCCGTCCCTCGAGAAGGGTGAGGGCGCTCGGCGTCCCGGGGCGGGCGAACTCGGCATAGGCCTCGTCGACCACCACCACGGCGTCCGGTGCCGCGTCATGGGCCGCCTCGACGATCTCCAGCGGCAGCGCCGTCCCGGTCGGGTTGTTGGGAGAACACAGCAGCACGAGGTCTGGCCGGTGCTCGCGCACCTGCGCGACCACGCCGGCCACCCCGAGGTCGAAGACACCGTGCCCCTCGACCCCGCGCATCCCGTCGACCCACCGGGTGCCCACGGTCGCGGAGATGATGGGGTGCATCGAGTAGGCGGGCGTGAAGCCGATCGCCGTGCGCCCGGGGCCCCCGAACGCCTGCAGCACGTGCAACAGCACCTCGTTGGACCCGTTGCCGGCCCACACCTGCTCGGGCCTCACCGCCACGCCGCCGGATCGCTGCAGGTAGTCGGCTAGGTCCGTGCGCAGCTCGACGAACTCGCGGTCGGGATAGCGGTTGAGTCGCGGCACCACCCGGGAAACCGCCTTGGTGACGGCGGCCACGACGGCCGGCGGCACGGCATACGAGTTCTCATTGGTGTTGAGCGCAACCGGCACGTCGAGCTGCGGTGCGCCATAGGGGCTGCGGCCGCGCAGGTCGGGGCGCAGCAGGTCGGCGATGGTGCTCATTCGGGCAACCGGTCGTCGAACCGGGCGGTGACCGCCTCGCCGTGAGCGGGCAGGTCCTCGGCCTGGGCCAGGGTGACGACATGGTGCGCGACCTGCGCGAGGGCGTCGGCCGTGTAGTCGACGACGTGTATGCCGCGCAGGAACGACTGCACGGACAGGCCACTGCTGTGGCACGCACAGCCACCGGTGGGCAGGACGTGGTTGGACCCGGCCGCGTAGTCGCCGAGGCTGACCGGCGCGTGCGGCCCCACGAAGATCGCTCCCGCGTTGCGCACCCGCGCGGCGACCTCGGCGGCGTCGCGGGTCTGGATCTCCAGGTGCTCCGCGGCGTAGGCGTCGACGACGCGCAGGCCCTGCTCCAGGTCGTCCACGAGCACGATGGCCGACTGGCTTCCGCCGAGTGCAGCACGAATCCGCTCCGTGTGCTTCGTGGCGGACACCCTCCGCTCGAGCGCCTCGAGCACGGCGTCGGTCAGCTGCTCGCTGTCGGTGACCAGCACGGCCGCGGCCAGCGTGTCGTGCTCGGCCTGGCTGATCAGGTCGGCGGCCACGAGTTCGGGGTCGGCTGAGTCGTCGGCGAGGATCGTGATCTCCGTCGGCCCCGCCTCGGCGTCGATGCCGATGAGGCCCTTGAGCAGCCGCTTCGCCGCCGCGACGTAGATGTTGCCCGGCCCGGTGACCAGGGTGACCGGCTCGCAGACGACCGCACCGGCCTGCGGGCTCCCGTCCGGGCCCTCCTCGCGCGCGCCGTGGGCGAACATCGCGATCGCCTGGGCGCCGCCGACGGCGTAGACCTCGTCGACGCCGAGCAGGGCGCAGGCCGCGAGGATCGTCGGGTGCGGACAGCCCGCGAACTCCTCCGTGTTGTCCCGCTGGGGCGGACTCGTGACGGCCAGTGAGCCGACCCCCGCGATCTGCGCGGGGACGACGTTCATCACGACGCTGCTGGGGTAGACCGCCACCCCACCGGGGACATAGAGGCCCACCCGGTCGACGGGCACCCAGCGCTCCGTGACCGTGCCACCAGGGACGACCTGGGTGGTCGTGTCGGTGCGGCGCTGGTCCTCGTGGACCAGTCGCGCCCGGCGGATGGACTCCTCGAGGGCCGCCCGGACCTCGGGTTCCAGCGCGGTCAGGGCCCGCTCGAGCAGCTCGGCCGGCACCCGCAGCCGCCCGGGCCGCACCCCGTCGAAGCGCTCGCCGAGGTCGCGCAGTGCCGCCGCTCCGCGATGCTCGACGTCCTCGCAGATCGGTCGGACGGTCGCGAGCGCCGCCTCGACGTCGAACTCGGCACGGGGCAGGAGGTCGCGCAGCTCACGCACGTCGGGCGTGCGGCCGCGCAGGTCGGTCCGGGAGATCACCTGGCCATTCTAGAGAGCCCGACCGGGTGCCCCGAGCCGGCGACCTCCGAGGTCCGGAGCGGTGCGATCGCCGCGCTCGGCGCTGCTCACCGGGCCGGAGCACAATGAGGTCCGTGCCGCACCATCAGGCGCGTCCTCGCGAGGGCGTCGTGGCCAACGCCTTCTCCGACCGGGGTGAGGTCGTGCTGCGCCGCAGAGGCCGGGACGGTGCGCTGGAGCTTCGGGTCAACGGGGTCTTCGTCATGGACGACCGGCACACGTCCACCGAGCGCGACCTCGCCCGGCTGGCGCTCGGCGCCTGCCGTGCTCGGTCGGGCGTGCGGGTCCTGGTCGGCGGCCTCGGCCTCGGCCACTCGCTCGACGAGCTGTTGGGGTGTCCGCGCACGGCAGCGGTGACCGTGGCCGAGATCGAGCCGGCCCTGGTCCAGTGGCACCGGGACGGCCTGGTGCCCGGCTCGCGGCTCGCCGACCCGCGGGTCACGGTCGCGGTCGGCGACGTGGCCGCCGTCGTCTATGCGGCTCGTGGCGCGTGGGATGTCATCCTCCTCGACGTCGACAACGGTCCCGACTTCCTCGTCCATGACGGCAACGCCGCGATCTACCGGCGGCCGTTCCTGCACGCCTGCCACGATGCGCTGCGCCCGGGAGGGGTGCTGGCGGTGTGGTCCTGCAGCCCGGCGCCGGACCTCGCGGAGGCCCTCGAGGCGATCTTCGAGGACTGCAAGCGGCACTCGCTGGCGGTGACACTGGGCAGCCGGGACACGGCATACTTCGTGTTGCTGGCCAGGCGACCGGCGCAGCGGCGCTCGGCACCGTGGCAGGGCCGTCGGACTCACGAGCCGCCGTAGAACTCCTCGTCGACGACGTGCCGGGCCAGTCGGGCGACCCTACGGTAGGTGTCGGCCAGCTGCCACCCGGTGCCCGGCTCGCAGCCGATGATCCGTCCCACCCCGTCGGCGTCGCGCAGGTCGCTCGGAATCGAGTCCACCGGCCGCCCCCGCCACAGCACCGAGGCGTTGCGGGCCTCGGAGGCGAGCGTCCACGCCCGAGCCAGGGTGGTCGCGTGCTCCGCGCCGATCAACCCCGCCTCGACAGCCGCGTCCAGGGCCTCGAGCGTGCCGGTGCAGCGCAGCCCCTCCACCCGGTGCGCGTGCTGCAGCTGCAGCAGCTGCACGGTCCACTCGACGTCGGACAGACCCCCGCGGCCAAGCTTGAAGTGGGTCTTCGGGTCGCCCCCGCGGGGGATCCGCTCGGCCTCCATCCGTGCCTTGAGGGTGCGGATCTTGCGGACCGCCGAGGGCGGGATGCCACCCTGGGGCCACCGCAGCGGGTTGATCAGTTCGAGGAACCGGTCGGCCAGCCCGGCGTCGCCCGCCACCGGCGCGGCCCGCAACAGAGCCTGGGCCTCCCAGCCGGCGGACCAGCGCGCGTAGTAGGCACGGTAGGAGTCGAGGCTGCGCACCAGGGGACCCGCCTTGCCCTCGGGCCGCAGGTCGGCGTCCACGACCAGCTGCGGGTCCGGACCCGCACCACCGAGCAGGCGGCGCAGCTCCTGCACGACCGCGGTGGCCTGCGTGGTCGCCCGCTTGGCCGCCTCCTCACCGGCATCCACCGGGTCGTGCACGAACATCACGTCGGCATCGCTGCTGTAGCCCATCTCGCCGCCGCCGAGCCGGCCCATCCCGACGATGAGCAGCCGGGTCGCGAGCGACTCGCCCTGTTCTCCCTCGACGTGCCCGGTCGCAAGCTCCAGGGCCGCCTGGAGGATGGCCGCGGTCAGGTCGGTGAGGGCGCCCCCGACGCCGGAGAGGTCGATGGCGTCGACCAGGTCGGCGACCGCGATCCGGAACAGCTCCTGCCGCCGGACCACCCTCGCGGCCGTCATGGCCTCGTCACGGTCACCCTTGCGCGTCATCGCCGAGCGCATCGTGCGGAGCGCCGCCTCGCGGGAACGCGGTACGAGCTCGGCCGCGTCACCGAGGAGCTTGACCGACTCCGGGGCGCGCAGCAGCAGGTCCGCGGCATACCGGCTGCTGGCGAGCACGTGCGCCAGGCGCTCGGCTGCCCCTCCCTCGTCACGCAGCATCTTGAGATACCAGTGGGTGGTGCCCAGCGAGTCGCTGATCCGTCGGAAGGACAGCAGCCCGGCATCGGGATCGGCCTCGTCGGCGAACCACCCGAGCATCACCGGCAAAAGCGTCCGTTGGATCGCCGCGCGCCTGCTGACCCCTGCGGTGAGGGACTCGAGGTGGCGCAGAGCGCCCGCCGGATCACGAAAACCCAGCGCGGACAGTCGTTCCTGAGCCGCGGCCGGAGTGAGCCTCGCCTCGGGAGTCGTCAGCTTCGCCGCGGCGCTGAGCAGCGGCCGGTAGAAGAGCCGCTCGTGCAGGCGCCGCACCTCCCGGGCCTGCTGCCTCCACCGCGCCGTGATCTCGGTCGCCGGTTCGGCGCGGTGCCCGAGCGCCCGCCCCAGGCGCCGCAGGTCGGCGTCGGACGTCGGCATCAGGTGGGTGCGCCGGAGCCGGAACAGCTGGATGCGGTGCTCGAGGACGCGCAGCAGGCGGTAGGCGCCGTCGAGGACGGCGGCGTCGTCCCTGCCCACGTAGCCACCCTGCGACAGGGCATCCAGCGCTTCCAAGGTGGTGCCCGACCGCAACGTCTCGTCGGCGCGCCCGTGGACCAGCTGCAGCAGCTGCACGCTGAACTCGACGTCGCGCAGCCCGCCCGGTCCGAGCTTCAGCTGACGCCGGACCTCGCCCGGCGGCACGTGCGCCTCCACCCGACGACGCATTGCCTGCACGTCCTCGACGAAGTGGTCGCGGCTCGACGCCTGCCACACGAGCGGCTGCACAGCCTCGAGGTAGGCCTGGCCCAGCGCTGGATCGCCCGCGACCGTTCGTGCCTTGAGGAGCGCCTGGAACTCCCAGGTCTTCGCCCATTTCTCGTAGTACTGCTGGTGGCTCGCGACGGTCCGCACCAACGGACCGTTCTTGCCCTCCGGGCGGAGGTTGGCGTCGACGGTCCAGAGGCTGCCCTCGCCGGTAGACGCCGAACACGCCCGCATCGTCGCGGTGGCCAGCTGGGTCGCCGCCGCGAGCGCCGTGTCCTCGTCGGCGCCGTCGACCGGTTCGGCCACGAAGATGACGTCCACGTCACTGATGTAGTTGAGCTCGAGGCCCCCGCACTTGCCCATCCCGATGACCGCGATCCGGCAGGCCTGCGCGGCGGCTCCCAGCTCCTCGCGCGCGATGGCCAGTGCCGCGCCGAGAGCGGCCGAGGCCAGGTCGGCCAACGCCTCGGCCACGACCGGAAGGTCGGACAGGGGGTCGGCGCTGGTCAGGTCGAGCGCGGCGATCCCGAGCAGCTCACGCCGGTAGGCGATCCGCAGGGCGTCGTATGCCGTGCGGCCCGACCGGTCCGCCACCGCGCCCTTGATGGCCTCCCGTCGTCCCCGGGCGGAGCTGGCCCGCGCATCGGTCACCGCGGTCCAGTGCTCCGGGTGGTGGACCAGGTGGTCGGTGAGCGCCGACGAGGCACCGAGCACCGCGAGCAACCGGTCGCGTTCCTGCCCGCCTGTCCGCAGCCGGGCGAGCAGCTCGGCCCCGTCCAGCCGGTCGTCCTCCTGGAACGACTCGCGGAGCCGCACCAGCCCGAGCAGGGCGAGATCGGGGTCGGCCACGCCTCCCAGGGCGGGCACCAGGCCGTCCACCGCCTCGGGATCGTCGAAGCCGAGCTCCTCGAAGAGAGCCAACGCCCTTCGCCCGTCGACGAACCCGGCGCGTGCCATTCGTCCGGCCGGAGTGCTGGGGCGCGTCGACGTGCTCACGGAGCGGGCCGGCTCAAAGACTGCGCAGGTAGCGCTGTAGCTCGAACGGCGTGACCTGACTGCGGTAGTCGTCCCACTCCGCGCGCTTGTTGCGCAGGAAGAAGTCGAAGACGTGCTCACCGAGGGTCTCGGCGACCAGCTCGCTGTCCTCCATCCGCTCGATGGCCTCGTTGAGCGAGAGTGGGAGCGGGTCGATGCCGAGGGCCCGCCGCTCCCCGTCGGTCAGCGACCACACGTCGTCCTCGGCCTCGGGCGGGAGCTCGTAGCCCTCCTCGATGCCCTTGAGCCCCGCGGTGAGCAGCACGGCATACGCGAGGTAGGGGTTGCAGGCCGAGTCGATGGAGCGGACCTCGACGCGGGTGCTCTGGCCCTTGCTCGGTTTGTACATCGGCACGCGGATCAGGGCACTGCGGTTGTTGTGGCCCCAGCAGACGTGGGCCGGCGCCTCGCCGCCGCCCCAGAGCCGCTTGTAGGAGTTGACCCACTGGTTGGTCACCGCCGAGGTCTCGGGCGCGTGCCGCAGCAGCCCCGCGATGAACTGCCGCCCGACCTTGGAGAGCTGGTAGGGGGCGCCCGCCTCGTGGAAGGCGTTGCGGTCACCCTCGAAGAGCGAGAGGTGGGTGTGCATGCCCGACCCGGGATGGTTCGACAGCGGCTTGGGCATGAACGAGGCGAACACACCCTGCTCGAGCGCGACCTCCTTGATGACCGTGCGGAAGGTCATGATGTTGTCCGCGGTCGAGAGGGCGTCGGCGTAGCGCAGGTCGATCTCGTTCTGGCCGGGTGCGCCCTCGTGGTGGCTGAACTCGACCGAGATCCCCATGCTCTCGAGCATGGTGATGGCCGCCTTGCGGAAGTCGTGGCCGGTGCCGTGGGGCACGTGGTCGAAGTAGCCGGCCTCGTCGACCGGCACCGGCGGTTGCCCCGGGGGTGTGCCCTGCTCGAACAGGAAGAACTCGATCTCCGGGTGGGTGTAGTAGGAGAAGCCGAGCTCTCCGGCGCGGTTCATCGCCCGTCGCAGCACGTCCCTGCTGTCGGCGAAGCTCACCGAGGCGCCGGGACGCCTGATGTCGCAGAACATCCGCGCCGTGCCCGGGGAGTCACCGCGCCAGGGCAGCACCTGGAACGTGCTCGCGTCGGGACGCACCAGCATGTCCGCCTCGTAGACCCGCGCGAATCCCTCGATCGCGCTGCCGTCGAAGCCGATTCCCTCGGCGAAGGCGCCCTCCAGCTCCGCGGGTGCGATGGCCACCGACTTGAGGGTGCCGAGCACGTCGGTGAACCACAACCGCACGAAGCGGATATCGCGTTCCTCGATGGTGCGGAGGACGAACTCCTGCTGACGATCCATGCCTTGATCCTGCCCTATCTGCTGCCCGAGCCGATGCGGGACGTCCTGCGAACTGGTCGCCCACGCCGCCACACCGCAGGACGTCCTTGAGAAGAATCGGCATCCCGCACCGACCCCCGGTCGTCCAGATCAACCTGTATGGCGGGCGGCCGGCTCCCAACCTGCCGAAAGCAGCGCCTGCCTCACCTGGTCGAAGAACGCATCGGCGCACAGGCGCAGACCGAGCAGCGGAAGCCGCAACACGGTGTCACCTTCCAGGGCGACCTGGTTGTGGCGGATGGCGTCCTGGACCAGGTTCTGCGCCCAGGCGTGCTGGATACCGTCGACCTCGACCACGACCCGCCACCGGTTCCATCGGAAGTCCAGGTAGTAGCGACCCGATCTGGTGCGCCTGACGACCTGGGCGTCCGGCTCGGGGACGCCACGACTCCGACACCCCCGGAGGAAGTCCAGCTCACCGAGACTGCCCACACCGCCGGCGAGGTCCATCACCAGTTCCGCGAGCATCAGCCGGCGACGGTCACGTTTGACCCGCAGGAGCTCCCTCGCCAGCTCCTCCACGCGGCACAGCCCTTGCTGCACCGCCATCGTGACGACCAGCGTGGCCTGGCGATCCGACGTGGCCCACAACGCGCCCCGGATCGCCGCGACGGCCGGTCGTGATCGAGGCACACCGCCGCACACCACGTCCTCCGGATCGAACCGCCGTGTCTCCCGGAGGTCCATGCCCGGCCGCCGACGACGGCGGATCCGGGCACCCTTCGGCACCGAGACCCGGATCCGTTCCTCGGTGAAGTGCTCGAGGCCTGAGGCGATGAGCGCACTCGTCCCGTCCAGGTGGGCCCGTGGCCCGGCCTCGAGCACGGCCGCCCACTGCCTCGCTACCAGGGTGAGAGGGCCGTTGTGGACGCAGAGGCAGTGTCGTCCCACGCGCTGCCAGCGCTCGGCCCGGATCTGCGCCCGCACCTCGGCCCGGGTCAGACCCAGAAGGTAGGCCTCCCGACGCGAGATCACCCCGCCCTGCTCGTTCGCCCGCCTGACGACCCGGATTCTGCGAACCGCGGCCAACTGACGGACGCCCGTGACGCCTCGGCCCGGCACGGGCCGTGCTCCCGATGCGAGATGGTCTTCAGCCATGCAGGCAGGCTCGGTCCAGGGCACCCCTGCGGTCACCTGCGAGCTGACCGCCTGTGCACGACGGGACTCCGCCGCGGGCGGAGGTGGACACAGATCTCCCACCACGTCTCGCCACGCCACCCCAGCCACAACGCCCTGCACAACGGTCACCCGGGCCGCCGCTTCGCAGGACCTCCCTCACCCCGGGCCACCGCGACGCCACAACGTCCTGCGCAACGGTCACCCGGGCCGCCGCTTCGCAGGACCTCCCTCACCCCGGGCCACCGCCACGCCTGTCGGTCAGCCGCCGAGGATCGCCTTCGCAGCGTTGTGACCCGGTATGCCGCTGACTCCCCCGCCGCGGCGGGCGCCGGCGCCACAGAGCAGCAGCCGTTCGTATGCCGTCTCGACGCCCCAGGTCCCCTCCTCCGCCTGCCGTTCCGCCCAAGGCCACTGCAGGGCGCGGTGGAAGATGTTGCCGCCCGGCAGGGCCAGGTCGGCCTCCAGATCGAGCGGGGTCCGTGCCTCCACGCAGGGGCGACCGTCGCCATCACGCATCAGCACGTCTTCGAGCGGCTCCGCGAGCACCGCGTCGAGGGACCGCAACGCTGCCGCGAGGCCCTCCTCGCGTGCCCTCTCGTTGTCGTCCCGACCCAGCCGCGCCGGGAAGTGCACGCCGAAGAGGGTGAGGGTCTGCGCCTCGGTGTCCGCCAGGTCCGGCCCGAGGATGGAGCGGTCGGCCAGCGTGTGGCAGTAGATCTCGCACGGGAGCAGCTCGGGCACCCGGCCGGCGGCTGCCGTCGCGTGAGCGGCCTGGAGCTGGTCGAAGGTCTCGTTGATGTGGAAGGTGCCGGAGAAGGCTGCGACCGGGTCGACGGAGGCGTCCCGCAGCCGGGGTAGCCGGGACAGCAGCAGGTTGACCTTGAGCTGGGCCCCCTCGGGTTCGGGCCCGCTCGACACCGGGTCAGCGCCGCTCGCCGCGAGCAGCCGGTCGAGGACGGCCGGGGCGAACGCGGAGAGCAGCTGGCCGCCCCGCTCCTCGTGCACCCGGCCGCCCGGTTCGCGCCACTGCACGACGCCGGAGGGGTCGACGGAGCACACCTCGGCCTCGGTGACGATGGTGGCGCCGGCGTCGGTGGCCGCCTTCGCGAGAGCACCGGTGACCGCACCCATCCCACCGACAGGCACGTCCCAGTCGCCCGTCCCGCCCCCGACGAGGTGGTAGAGGAAGCAGACGTTCTGCCGCAGCTGCGGGTCGTCCAGGTCGGCGAACGTCCCGATGAGGGCGTCCGTGGCGACGACACCGCGGACCGTGTCGTCGGCGAAGGTCTCGCGCAGCACCTCCCCCAGCGGGCGCTCCACCACGGCCCGCCACAGGTCGTCGTCGGCGACGAGCTCGCGGGCCTGCTCGGCGGACCGCAGCGGCTCGAGCACCGTGGGAAAGAGACGTTCGGCGAGTGACGTCATACGGGCATAGAAGTGATGCCAGCGCTCGTATTCCGCGTCGTCCCCCGTCAGCCTGCGGAAACTGGCCGCCGTCGCCGCGTCGTCACCGTTGTCCACGAGCAGCCCGGTCGACGGGTCGGAGGGCACCGGCGTGTACGACGAGTAGCGCCGACGGACCAGGCGCAGGTCGAGGTCCAGGTCGCTGATGATCTGTGAGGGCATCAGGGAGACGAGGTAGGAGTAGCGCGAGAGTCGGGCGTCCACGCCACGGAACGCCTGGGCGGAGACGGCGGCTCCGCCGACGTGGTCGGCACGTTCCAGGACCAGGACCCGGCGGCCGGCACGGGCGAGGTAGGCGGCGGCGGTCAGGCCGTTGTGGCCGGCGCCGAGGACGATGTCGTCGAAAGTGGTGGGCACGACCCGACCCTATGACGTGGCACCAGCTCGGGAAGGCCCGCGGCGACATCGTGCACCGTGACGGCGATGACGCGGTGTCCGCGTCTGCCTGCACCAGCTGGGAGACCGCGGACTGCCGAGTGGACAGGCCTTTCGGTCGAACTGGCCTGCCGTGGGGTGCTGCCGACGATTCGTCGGCAAGGCACCGTTTGACGAGGAGAAACCTGGCGCGGAAGGGAACTCGACGACGCTTGTTGTCGTCCAGGTCGTCCCCTGCCACGGTGGACGGGCGCGGCTAGGCTGCCTGCATGGCACAACTACGCCTCGCTCTGGCTCAGATCAACCCGACCGTCGGAGACCTGCGCGGCAACGCCGATCTCATTCGAGACCGGGCCCGGCGCGCCGTGGCGGAGGGGGCCCACCTGGTCGCCTTTCCCGAGATGTCGCTCGTGGGATACCCGGTGGAGGACCTCGCCCTGCGCAGCACCTTCGTCGACGCCTCGCGAGAGGCCTTGATCCAGCTTGCCGCGGATCTCGACAAGGACGGCCATGGCGAGGTGCCCGTGGTGGTCGGTTACCTCGACCACGCACCACACGAGACCGCCGAAAGCGACCCCGCGCGGCCCCTCCCCCAGAACTGTGCCGCCGTGCTGCACCGTGGCGAGGTCGTGGCCCGCTATGCCAAGCACCACCTGCCCAACTACGGCGTCTTCGACGAGTACCGCATCTTCGCACCGGGACAGGACCTCACGGTCGTCCGCGTCTACGGCGTCGACGTCGCGATCGCCATCTGCGAGGACCTCTGGCAGGAAGGCGGTCCGGTCGCCCTGACGCGGGCGGCCGGGGCGGAGCTGCTGCTGGTGATCAACGGATCGCCCTACGAGCAGGACAAGGACGACACCCGGCTCGAGCTGGTGCGGCGGCGGGCCGGCCAGGCCGGTTGCGCGCTCGCCTACCTCAACCTCGTCGGCGGCCAGGACGAGCTCGTCTTCGACGGGGACTCCGTCGTCGTGGACACCGGCGGCGAGGTCCTCGCACGCGGACCGCAGTTCGAGGAGTCCGTCGTCACCGTCGACCTCGACCTCACGTCGAGCACGGTGGACCCCGAACACACCCCCGCGGGCGTCGAGCACGTGAATCTGGGCGATGACCCGGTGCCCACCTATGCCGCCGAGCCGGCCACCCTCGTGCCGCGCCTCGAGCCGGTGGCAGAGGTCTGGGCCGCGCTGGTGCTGGGGCTGCGGGACTACGTGCGCAAGAACGGATTTCGCTCCGTGCTGCTCGGGATGTCCGGCGGCATCGACTCGGCGGTCGTGGCGACGCTGGCGGCCGACGCGCTCGGGGGCGAGAACGTCGTCGGGATCTCCAACCCGAGCAGCTACTCGAGCCAGCACTCCAAGGACGACGCGGCGGCCTTGGCGCAGGCCCTTGGCGCCGACTACCGCGTCATCCCGATCGCACCGATGGTCGACGCCTTCCAAGCCGGCCTCTCGCTCACCGGTGTTGCCGAGGAGAACCTGCAGGCGCGCATCCGCGGGGTCGTGTGGATGGGCCTGTCCAACCAGGAGGGCCACCTGGTCCTGACCAACGGCAACAAGAGCGAGGTGTCGGTCGGTTACTCGACCATCTACGGCGACAGCGTCGGCGGTTTCGCGCCGATCAAGGACGTGCCCAAGACCCTGGTGTGGCAGCTGGCCCGCTGGCGCAACGAGGAGGCCGTCCGGCGCGGCGAGAAGCCCCCGATCCCGGAGAGCTCGATCACCAAGGCCCCGTCGGCCGAGTTGAGCCCCGGCCAGGTCGACCAGGACTCCCTCCCGCCCTACGAGTTGCTCGACCCGCTGCTCGACCTCTACGTCGAGGAGGCACGTGGCCGCGACGAGCTCATCACCGCAGGGTTCGACGAGGAGGTCGTGGACCGCGTCGTCGCCCTCGTCGACCGGGCCGAGTGGAAGCGCCGCCAGGGCGCGCCCGGACCGAAGATCTCCCCGATGGCCTTCGGCCGCGACCGGCGGCTGCCGATCACCAGCCGCTGGCGCGAGCAGGACGCCCGATCAGCGACGGCCGGCGGCGACGATGCGGCCGCAGCGACGACGATGGAGCGGAGCGACCCAGCCGCGGAGGAGCTGCGGCAGAAGACCCAGCGGAGCGACCCTGCCGCGAAGGAGCCGTGACCACGGGCATGAACAGCGAGCAGCCTGCTCCCTACGGCGGCGGGGCCGCCAGCAGCGGCTCCGGCCCGTCGGCCCC
This sequence comes from Segeticoccus rhizosphaerae, assembly GCF_005222685.1. NCBI lineage: Bacteria > Bacillati > Actinomycetota > Actinomycetes > Micrococcales > Intrasporangiaceae > Segeticoccus > Segeticoccus rhizosphaerae. The sequence goes on along the minus strand of NZ_SWMA01000007.1, from coordinate 81,959 downwards.
ACGCCCGAAGCGCGTCCGCATCCCCCACCTGCAGGCGATGAAGGAGAGGGGCGAGCGCTGGGCGATGCTCACGGCATACGACCAGTACTCCGCAGAGATCTTCGAGGCCGCCGGCATCCCCGTCCTGCTCGTCGGCGACTCTGCCGGCAACAACGTCTTGGGCTACGAGTCGACGCTGCCGGTCACGGTCGACGAGCTGATCCCGCTGGCCCGTGCCGTGAGCCGTGCCGCCGCGCGCTGCCTGGTGGTGGCCGACCTGCCGTTCGGCTCCTACCAGTCCAGCCCGCAGCAGGCTCTGGCGACGGCGACGCGCTTCATGAAGGAGAGCCTGGTGCACGCAGTCAAGCTCGAGGGCGGCGCGCACCTGGTGCCGACCGTCGAGCTGCTCACCCGCGCAGGCATCCCCGTGATGGCACACGTCGGCTTCACTCCGCAGAGCGAGCACGCCCTCGGTGGCTACCGGGTGCAGGGTCGCGGCGGCGGAGCCGACGCCATGGTGGAGGACGCGCTGGCGCTCGAGCGGGCCGGCGCGTTCTCGGTGGTGATGGAGATGGTCCCCGACCCGGTGGCGGCTCGCGTCACGGAGGCCCTGCGGATCCCCACGATCGGCATCGGCGCCGGACCGCACTGCGACGCGCAGGTCCTCGTCTGGCAGGACATGGCCGGACTGCGCGGAGGACGGGCCCCCCGGTTCGTCAAGCGGTATGCCGACCTGCGCACCACCCTGCGAGACGCCGCCAGCGCGTATGCCGCGGACGTCGCCTCGGGCGCCTTTCCGGCACCGGAGCACACCTTCGAGTCCTGACGCACCTCGGCGACAGGTCCGTCTCCCGGGCGCCAAGAACACCCCGGCCTGCCGGTGCGGCGGGCGGTATCGTGACAGGCGAGCGCGGCCGGCGCGTCGGCCGCTCGACGGGAGGCGACATGGGCAAGAAGTGGAAGGACCTCAGCCCGCGGACACGCGGGCTGCTGTCGGTGGCGGCGGCTGTCGAGGCGGGCCTCAAGATCGCGGCGCTGATCGACCTGAAACGCCGCCCCGCAGCGCAGGTGCGCGGGCCCAAGTGGGCCTGGGGACTGGCGATCACGGTCGCCAACTCGGCCGGCGCCGTGCCGATCCTCTACCTGGTCCGCGGCCGGCGCACCCACTAGCGTCACCGACCAGGCGACGCGACCCACACGAAGACGAGGCGCCTCTCGCTCGGGGGTTCGAGAGGCGCCTCGTCCGCTGGTTCCATCGCGGCAGCGGCCCCTGGCGTTACACCACCGGCGGGAGAGGACCGCCCTGCGCCGGCCGAGCCGGCGTCAGTGCAGGCGCAGGACGCGTCGCAGGTGCGGCCAGGCCAGCTGCCCCAACTCCCGGTCGGCCCGCTCGCTGCCGCCACGCGCCATCCTCATGCCACCGCGTGCGGGTTCCTCCCCGGGCAGCATGACGCGGTGCCCGGCCCCGGGGTGGATGACGACCGTGCTGGCCAGGCCGTGCCGATCCCGGCGTCGCGCCACCAACCGCGCGAAGTCCGCGCCGGGCCAGACCTGGTCGTCCTCACCACCCACCAGGACCACGTCACCGGAGATCCGCTCCACCGGGATCGCGGCCTGCGCCGCTCGAGCCGGGTCTGCCGCAAGACTCGCCTCGTAGAGTCCGCGAAAGGCGGGCGGGTCGCCGGTCGGCTCCCCGTCGACGAGGAACGGCATGAACGGCACCGGCTCACCGCGCAGGCTCCAGTGCGACGACATCCGCCCACCGGAGAACCCCGCCCAGGCAACCGGGCTGGGGGCGAAGGCCACCACCGCGTCGACCCGGCTGTCGTGGACCCCGGTCAGGAGAGCGGCCTCGGCACCGAAAGAGAGCCCCAGCACCGCCAGGCGGTCACACCGGGCGGCCAAGCGGTCGAGACCCGCCGAGAACAGCTCCAACGGCACCTCATAGGGGTCGGACGGCTGACCCACACCACCGATCCAGCGGATCGCCAGCGCGTGCGCGCCGTGCCGGGCCAGCAGGCGCGCCCGGTCCGCCTCGAGCCGGCCGCTCGAACCGTGCAGGACGAGCACACCGGTCCCACAAGGCCGTTCGGGCTCAGCGAGGACGACGTCCTCGTCGGCCAGGCGCGAGGTCATGGCGAGACCGCTGCGCCGCGACTGCCTCGGGCCAGCACGGGATTGTCGAGGTTGATCACCGCGACCAGGGAGCCGCTGGGTGCGAGGTTCCGGACGGTGGAGGCGGTCGGCGAGCTCACCGGACCGACCCTACGGCAACGTCAACGGCCGCCACTCCAGTCCTCGACCGGGGGTCAGCGGCAGGCCCGCAACGCGAGCAGTGCGTAGACCCGCGCGCAGGCGAGCAGGTCTGCCACCTCGACGTGTTCGTCCACCGAGTGTGCGTGTTGGATCGAGCCCGGGCCGTATTGCAACGTAGGGACCCCGGCGGCGGCATACAGGCGCAGGTCGGAGCCGTATGGCGCGCCACGAACCCCGGGCACCTCGCCGCGGACCGTGGTCACCGCCTCCGAGACCTCACCGAGGAGGGGGTGCCCGTCGGGAAGAACGCCCGGTGCGAACGCGCCGCCCGGCCAGCTCACGCGGACCGGGTGGTCCCGCAGCCACGGATCACCGTCCGACGCACGGGCGACCGCGGCCTCGAATACTGCGATCGCCTCGGCGACGGACTCGCCGGGACGGATCCCGTAGCGGCCCTCGGCCACCACCAGATCGGGCACGGTGCTGGCCCAGTCGCCCGCCCTGAGCACGCCGATCGACAGAGGCCACGGCAGGTCGAGGTGGTCGAACTCTGCCGGCGGACTCTCGTTGCGCTCGGCCTCGAGCCGTCGGAGCGCCCCCTGGACGACATCGAGCTTGTCCACGGCGCTGACCCCCTGCCAGCGCAGTGACCCGTGAGTTGCCAACCCCGGCACCTCGATCCGGAAGGTCAGCGACCCGGCGTTGGCGGGCACCACCAGCTCCGCGGTCGGCTCGGTGATGACGCAGGCCGACGCCCGGTGGCCTCGTCGCAGCGTGGCGAACGCGCCCAGTCCACCGTCCTCCTCACCGCTGACGCAGTGGATGGCGAGCGGCCTGGTGAGGGCCACGCCCGATCGGTGCAGGGCGTCGGTCGCTCCGATCATGGCCGCGACCCCGCCCTTCATGTCGCAGGCGCCTCGACCGTGGGCGCGTCCCTCCTCCAGCCGCAGCACGAAGGGGTCACCGCCCGGCCACGCCTCCCGTTCGCCGGGGGGCACCACGTCCGTGTGACCGCAGAAGGCAAGAGCCGGCACACCACTGCTGTCGGTGAGGTCGGGCGACGGCGCACCGAGGACGCCCACCACGCCGAGTGCTGAGACCCGGTCGACCTCCATCCCGGGGAAGTCGTGCTCGGCCAGCACCGAGGGCAGGTCGATCTCCCACTCATCCACCTGCATCCCGAGCACCCGCAGGCGTTCGGCGCACCACTGCTGGACCGCCACCTCGGCCGGGGTGCCACCGACGGACGGGATGCCCACCAGCGCGGCGAGGTCGGAGACGATCGCGTCGTCGTCCACCGCGTCGAGAACTCGCCGCTCGTCCGGCGTCAGGCCCGTCATGACCGCAGGCTCTCACTCTCGCGTGGGGTCGTGCGTCAGGGGCCGCGGGTCGGACACCCGGGCGTGGCGCGGGCATCGTGGGCAACCTGGACGCCGCTGGGCATTGTGCCGGGGCCCACTTCTTGGTGTGCTGGTCTCGTGCAGTACTCCCACCCGGCCGAACGGTCGGCCGGGCCGAACCGAGGAGGTTTGGATGACAGATGAGGAACAGTCCACGGAGACCGAGTCCGCGGGGCAACGCACCACGAGCGTCGAGATCACCGAGGTCGTGCCCCGCCCGTTGGAGAGCGTGTGGGCGCGGCTGACCACCAACGAGGGCATCGAGGCCCTGCTCGGTCGGGGGGCGAGGCTCGGAGGCAAGGGCGAACCGTGGCACTGCGAGGACGGCACCCACGGCGTCGTCCGCAGCTACCACCCGATGGAGCAGGTGCGGGTCTCCTGGCACGCCGACGCCGATGCACCCGCCTCGCTCGTCGACCTCACGCTGAGCCCTGCCGACGAGGGCACGAGGCTCCAGCTGCGCCACGAGCACCTCGCCGACGGCAGCGCCCCAGAGCAGCTGCGGGAGCGCTGGGAGGGCGCACTCAAGCGGCTGACCGCGGCCTCCTGACGCAGCCGCGTCAGCCGAGCGGTAGCCAGCGCTGATACCACTCGCGCACGCGCCGCAGCAGATCCACCTGGTGGCGAGCCTCACCCACGCCGTGCGGCTCGCGCGGATAGCTCACGAGCTCCACCGGCACGTCCTGCCCCCGCAGGGCGCGATGGAAGGCCGTGGCCTGACCGATCGGGACGCGGACATCCTTCTGCCCGTGCAGGATCAGCAGAGGCGTCTCGCGCGACGCGGCATACGAGATCGGTGATCTCCTCGCGAAGTCGTGCGGGCCGGGTCCGTCCCACGGCCGGTCGTCCACGAGGACGGACTCGAAGGTCGGCAGGTCGGACAGGGAGGACATCGCACCCCAGTCGCTGATCCCTGCTCCCATGACGCCGGCCCGGAAGCGTGTCGTCCGGGTGACCGCCCACGCCGTCATGAACCCACCCTGGCTCCACCCCCCGATGCCCAGTCGCTGCGGGTCCGCGATCCCGCGCTCGACGGCGGCGTCCACCATCGCCAGCACGTCCTGCGCCTCGGCGCCCCCGACGTCGTGACGCACCGCGGTCGCGAAGGCCTGGCCCCGCCCCATGCCGCCCCGGTAGTTGGGCATGAGCACCGTGTATCCGGCGCAGGCCAGCCACTGCCCCCAGTCGAGCGGGCTGCAGTGCGGGGACAGCCCGGACCGGCCATAGGGACCACCGTGGACGAGGACCACCGTCGCGTTGGGCCCGTCGACACCACCCGGCGGGGTGATGGTGACGCCGTCGATCTTCAGCCCGTCCGCTGCCTCGGTCGTGAACGGCTCCACCGTCCCGAGCGCGACGTCCGCCCAGTCGGCGTGGTGGTCGGAGACCGGGCGCACGCGGTCCGGACGCCCCACCCACACCTCGGGCGGACGGTCGGCGGTGCTCACCACCGCTGCCAACACACCTCGGGCCACGTCGTGGTCGCCGATCTCCCCCTCGACCTCCCACAGCAGGGTCCGCTGACCGGAGGCGGGATCGCTCCATTCGAGCCGGTCCGTGAGGCCCTGCACGACGTGGATCGCGAGCCGCCCGTCGTCCGGTCGAGCGCCCACCGTGCAGGCACCCTCCTGCAGGCCGGTGCCGACCCTCTCCGGCACCGAACCCTCGGGAGTCGTCACCGACCACGCAGTGAAGGACGCCTGGTGGACGCCGTCCTGGTATGCCGTGTAGCTCAACCGGGTGCCGTCGGCACCCCAGGCGAGGCCCTCCATACCGGCGGAGGCGCACAGCCGTCGCGCCTCCTGTGCGGCCACGTCCCACAGCCACAGTGCCCGTCGGTCGGACTCGTCCGGCTCCGGGGTGTCCTGGGCGACGAAGGCGATCGTCGAGCCGTCCGGCGACCAGGCCACCTCGACCGGGTGCAGGTCGAGCTCCAGCAGCGTCGTGACCTCGCCGGAGGCGACGTCGACGGTGTGCAGCCGGTCGCGCTGCCAATGCTCGCCGAACACGTCGGGGTCGTCCCGCTCCTGCTCACGGCGCTCGTCCTCATCGTCCGGCTCGTCGGGGGCCAAAAAGGCCAGGCGCGAGCCGTCGGGCGACCAGTCGTGCGCGCTCACCGACCGCTTGCGCACCACGAGCGGCTCTGCCTCGCCCCCGTCGGTGTGCAGCAGGTAGAGACCCTTGGTGCCCCTCTCCTTGCGGTCGGAGAGGAAGGCGATCCGCCGTCCGTCCGGTGACCAGCGCGGCGCGCTGTCGCACCCGCCATACGTCCAACGTCGACCGGACTCCTCTCCGTCCGTCGTCGCGAGCCACAGCGCGCTCTCACCGTGTTCATCGCTCTGGCCGTAGGGCGCTGCCGACCACACCACACGGCGCCCTTCGGGCGACAGCCGCACCTGCTCCGGGCGCCACGTCGAGGTGATCAGGTCAGCTGTGAGCTCGCTCTCCATGGCCGTCACGGTATCGAGCGGAGCGGCGGGGACTGCGGTCAGTCCTCGAGGCCCTCGTCGTTCCAGGCCTTGTCCTCGGCGTCCCACTTCTCGGTGTTGTCCCGTGCGTGCGCGAGCGCCTGCTCGGCCTCCTCACGCGTGTCGTAGGGGCCGAGCACGTTCTCGTTGCGGCTGCGGTTGGTGTCGTCCTCCACCTGGGCGCGGTCGACGTTGTACCAGTACTTCACGAGAAACCTCCGTGGTCGGTCGGGCGTGCTGGTGCCTAGACTCCACCGTATGCCGCCAACCCACGCAAGTGTCGCTCCGGCCACGATCGGTCCGCGGCGCACGGTGCCGGTGGCCATCGGCAGGCCCGAGTACGTCGACCGACCGGCGCCCGCCCCCTTCACCGGGTCGGAGGTCAAGGATCCCGAGACGATCGAGCGGATGCGGGTGGCCGGGCGGATCGCGGCCCGGGCCCTGCAGGCCGCCGGCGCCGCTGTTGCGCCCGGCGTCACCACCGACGAGATCGACAAGGTCGGGCACGAGTTCCTGGTGGACCACCGCGCCTACCCGTCCACCCTCGGATACCGGGGTTTCCCGAAGTCACTGTGCACGAGCGTCAACGAGGTGGTCTGCCACGGCATACCGGACAGTCGGCCCCTGGCGGACGGGGACATCGTCAACATCGACATCACCGCCTACGTGGGCGGAGTCCACGGCGACACCAACGCGACCTTCCTGGTCGGAGACGTCGACGAGGAGTCGCGGCTACTCGTCGAGCGCACCCGCGAAGCGATGCTGCGGGGCATCAAGGCGGCGGTCCCGGGCCGGCAGATCAACGTCATCGGACGGGTGATCGCCAGCTATGCCAGGCGTTTCGGCTACGGCGTCGTCAAGGAGTACACCGGTCACGGCATCGGATCCTCGTTCCACTCCGGCCTGGTGATCCCGCACTACGACGCGGCTCCCTCCTACGCCACCGTGATCGAACCCGGTATGACGTTCACCGTCGAGCCGATGCTCAACCTCGGCACCCCCGAGTGGGAGATGTGGGACGACGACTGGACGGTCGTGACGAAGGACGGCCGTCGCTCCGCGCAGTTCGAGCACACCATCCTGGTCACCGAGTCCGGCAACGAGATCCTCACCCTGCCCTGATCCGCACACCGCACGGAAGGCGCGCCATGTCCACGACCCACCAACCGCTCGGCATCGACATCGGCGGGAGCGGCATCAAGGGCGCACCGGTCGACCTGCAGCGTGGCGAGTTCGCTGCCGAGCGGCTGCGCATCGAGACGCCCCAGCCGTCCACTCCCGACGCGGTGGCCGACGTGGTCGCCGAGATCTGCGACCACTTCGCCGACCAGACCGGCGACTCCCCCATCGGCGTGACCTTCCCCGCGGTCGTCACCTCCGGAGTGGTGCGTTCGGCCGCCAACGTGGACAAGACGTGGGTCGGCACCGACGCGCAGCGCCTCATCAGCGCCCGGGTCGGGCGGCAGGTCGTCGTGGTGAACGACGCGGACGCCGCCGGGGTCGGAGAGCTGCACTACGGCGCCGCGCGCAACTGCGACGGTCTCGTGCTCGTCGCCACCCTCGGCACCGGCATCGGCTCGGCGCTGCTCAACTGCGGCGCGCTCGTGCCCAACACTGAGCTCGGGCACCTCGAGATCGACGGTTACGACGCGGAGTCGCGGGCGGCTAACAGCGCGCGCGAGGCCGAGGGCCTGTCGTGGGAGCAGTGGGCTGGTCGGCTGCAGCGCTATTTCGGAGCGGTCGAGGACCTCTTCTGGCCCGACCTGATCGTCATCGGCGGCGGCGTCTCCAAGAAGTCGGAGAGGTACCTGCCCCACCTGCACCTGCGGGCGCCGATCGTGCCGGCCCAGCTGGCCAACGCGGCCGGGATCATCGGCGCCGCCTGGCTTGCGGAGCAGGCGAGCCGGTAACGGCCGCGCGCGTGCCGGACCGGGCCGGGCCCGGGCCTGCCGTAGCATTGCGGGGCGCAGGTCCCCGACGGATGGATGGTTCATGACAGCACCCCACGAAGTTCTCCGCTTCGCTCCGATACTTCGCGGGGGCGCCGCGTGACGACTCCCGCTGCACGCGCCACGCCACCGTTCGACCTCGTGATGATCGGGGCCGACATCGGCGTCTACGCGCTCGCGCGGGCGTTCCACGAGCGGTATGGCGTCATCTCCACCGTGGTGTCCCGGCTCGCCACCGGCCCCATCGCCAACTCGAAGATCATCGAGAACGTGGCGCTCGGCGAGGGCACCACCTTGGACGACACCCTGCGCGAGCTGCTGCGGATCGGGCAGCAGCGGAGCCAGGACGTACCGGCCCTGCTGATGTGCAACGCGGACGGTTTCGTGCGGTTCGTGGTGGACCACCGCGAGGAGCTCAGCCAGTACTACGTCATCCCGTTCATCGACGCGACCCTGCTCGACCAGCTCTCCGACAAGGGCCACTTCGCCGAGCTCTGCGCGAAGCTCGACATCGACACCCCGACGACGGTGATCCAGGACTTCTCCGGCGCCGCCGCGCCGGGCTGGTCGGCCTCACCGATCGACCTGCCGTTCCCGGTCGTGGCCAAGGCGGCCGCCAGCTCGGAGTACGAGGGGATGTCCTTCGAGGGCAAGAAGAAGATCTACTTCATCTCCGACCAGGCCGAGCTCGACGCGCTCTGGGCGCGTCTGTCGGCGGCCGGCTTCGCCGGCCGCTTCGTCGTGCAGGAACTCATCCCCGGTGACGACACGTGGATGCGGTCGATCACGGCATACTGCGACCGGCGCGGCGAGGTCACCCTGCTGTGCTCCGCGCAGGTCCTCCTCGAGGAGCACACGCCACTCGCCCTCGGCAACCCGGCCGCGATGATCACGACCGCCCTGCCCGAGGCGATGGAGCAGGCCAAGCGGCTGCTGCAGGAGGTCGGTTACGTCGGGTTCGCCAACTTCGACGTCAAGGTCGACCCGCGTGACGGCACCTTCCGCTTCCTCGAGGTCAACCCGAGAATCGGCCGCAACAACTACTACGTCACTGCGGCGGGTGCGAACGTTGCACAGTTCGTCGTGGGCGACTTCATCGAGGACCGGCCGGTGGAGCCGGTCGTGGTCGAGCGGGAGATCCTGTACTCGATCCTCCCGCAGCGGTTGCTGCTGAAGTACGTCACCGACCCGGCGCTCAAGGCCCGGGTCACGGCGCTGGGCAAGCGCGGTATCGCGCACCCCTTGGAGAACAGGATCGAGGGGGTCAGGCGCAGGGCCTACGTGGTCGCGGCGAAGCTCAACCAGATCAAGAAGTTCCGCACCTACTACCCCGAGCCCACCGAAACCGGCTTCTGACGCCGCGAGGGACTCGTCAGAAGTCCGTGGCGTCTCCCGTGGCAAGGTCGTGCACCGTCACGCCGCCCTCCAGCCCGAAGTCGGCGACGTGTTTCAGATACATCGCCCGCGCGGGCGCAGTCAGCAGCGCGTCGTGGATCGGGATGACGGCCGCCGGCTGCACGCGCCGGACGAACGCGATCGTCTCCTTCACCGCGCACCATGGCGCGTTGAGCGGCACACCGAGCAGGTCGACCGGTACGCCGGGGTCCGCGTCGAGGGCGTCGCCCGGGTGGAACAGCGTCGGTCCCTCCTGCTCGCTGATCACGAGCCCGAGGTTGCCGATCCGCGGCAGGAACTCGTGGATCACCGCGTGCAGCTCCCCCACAGGCGTCACACGCAGACCGCCCACCTCGACGTGTCGCCCGGCGGCCGTCTCGTTGGCCGTGATCCCCTGTTCGGCCAACGCACGGACGGTTTGCGGCTCGGCATACACGCTGGACCCGGGGTTGGCGGCGAGGAGCCCGGGCAGCTTCGCGACGTCGACGTGGTCGGCGTGCTGATGGGTGATGAAGAAGGCGTCGAGCCGGGTCACTCCGTCGAAGTCGGAGAAGGTGCCGGGGTCGAGGAGCACCCGGTCGTCACCGGACTCCACGAGCAGGCAGGAGTGGCCGAGATGGGTCAGTCGCATGGCGCCAACCTACGCTGCTGCACGTAGCATGTCTGCCCGTGAAGTTCCTCAATGATGCGCGCCCCGGCTACGACCTGACCTACTCCGACGTGTTCATGGTCCCCTCGCGCTCGGGCATCGCCTCGCGGATGGACGTCGACCTCGCCTCGCCGGACGGCGTGGGGACGACGATCCCGCTCGTGGTCTCCAACATGACCGCGATCTCCGGTCGGCGCATGGCCGAGACCGTCGCGCGCCGAGGCGGGATCGCCATCCTGCCGCAGGACATCCCGGCGCCGGTCGTGCAGTCCGCGATCGACTACGTCAAGAGCCGCCACCCGGTCTTCGAGACCCCCATCACCATCGACCCGGAGTCTCCGGTGGCCGAGGTGCTGGCCCTTCTCGGCAAGCGGTCGCACCGCGCCGCGGTCGTTCTCGAGGAGGGGCGCCCCGTGGGCATCATCACCGAGCACGACTGTCTCGACGTCGACCGGTTCGCGCGGGTCGGTGACGTGATGACACGGGAGATCGTGACCGTGGGCCGCGACGAGGACCTGTATGGCGCGTTCGACACCCTGTCGACGCACCACCTTGACGTCGTGCCGGTGCTCGAGGGCGACCAGATGCTCGGCGTGCTGACCCGCCGCGGCGTGCTGCGCTCGGCGATCTACCAGCCCGCTCTCGATCCAGGGGGCCGGCTGCTGGTCGGCGCCGCCATCGGTATCAACGGTGACGTCAAGACCAAGGCCGAGCAGATCATCGCCGCCGGCGCCGACGTGCTGGTCGTCGACACCGCACACGGGCACCAGGACAAGATGTTCGAGGCGCTCCCGCTGGTGGTCGCCGCCCGGGACGCGCACGAGGTGGCCACGGGGATCCGCCTGCCCATCGCGGCCGGCAACGTCGTGTCGGCTGAGGGCGCCGCCGAGCTCGCCGATGCGGGCGCGGACATCATCAAGGTCGGCGTCGGACCGGGGGCCATGTGCACCACGCGGATGATGACCGGGGTGGGTCGTCCGCAGTTCTCGGCCGTCCTCGAGTGTGCGGCTGCCGCAAGGGAGTCGGGCGCGACGGTGTGGGCCGACGGCGGGGTGAAGTATCCACGCGACGTCGCGCTGGCGCTCGCGGCCGGGGCGGCGAGCGTGATGATCGGCTCGTGGTTCGCGGGGACCCACGAGAGTCCGGGGGACCTGATGCGGGACGCCGACGGGAGGCTCTACAAGGAGAGTTTCGGGATGGCCTCCGCCCGCGCCGTGCGCAACCGGACCAGGACCGCGTCGGCGTTCGAGCGGGCACGTTCGGCGCTGTTCGAGGAGGGCATCTCCTCCTCCCGGATGTACCTCGACCCCGCCCGCCCCGGCGTCGAGGACCTCATCGACTCGATCGTCTCCGGCGTGCGCAGCTCCTGCACCTACGCCGGGGCTGCCTCCGTCCGCCAGTTCCACGAGCGCGCGGTGGTCGGGGTGCAGAGCAGCGCCGGCTACGAGGAGGGCAGGCCCCAGCCGGTCTCCTGGTGAGTGCCGCCGGGCGGAGCTCAGCGCTCCAGCTGCTTGACGACGCTGTGCCGGCGCTCCATCAGGTCCTCCCAGACCTTCCTGCGCCGGGTGAGGGAGGCCGAGGCGACCAGGCTCCACAGGATCCCCGCGGGGAAGGCAACGTGCCAGAACGGGTGGTTGCCGAGGATGAAGACCACCACGGTCATCACCACGCACACCATGAGTGAGAGACGGGCCAGCCACAGCCGGGTCGTCAGCGCATCCCCAGGTGGCTGGACGCCCGGCCGCAGCTCGAGGGGCACGTCGGCCTGCGTGGTCCGGTTCCGTGGAGTCTCCATGCCGTGGTCCTACCCACTACCGCCGGATCTCATCCGCGGGCACCGGGAGGCGACCTGCGGATCGAAGCCGGTCAGCCGACGTACTCGAAGTGCCAGAACTCGGGATTGGAGCCGCCCTGGTCCATGAAGTGGGGACGTTGCCAGCCATACTTCGGCCCGTTCGCGACCAGCCACTGCTCCCGCGGCGTGCCGTAGCCGTAGCGCGCCGCGTTGCCGCTGACGTCACAGGCGATGGCCCGGCCGTGGTTGGAGTAGCCGGGCACTGCGGCCTTGGTCCCCTTCTCCTGGCGGTAGAAGACCTGGGTGGCGTAGGTGCGATAGCACTCGTCGACCTCGAGGTTGTGACCGAATCTGGCCTTGAAGGCGGCGTTCATCGCCTGCATGCCCGACCGGGCGCCCCCGCACCTCACGAACCGGTATTCCTTGCCGGGAATGGGCAGGTGGCACAACGAGTTCGGGTTCAACCGACCGTTGCTGCCGGTGTAGGCGTAGGTGTTGGTGGTCAGCTGCGCCATCCGGATGTAGCGGTGCGGGCCGATGCGGAGCCACCCGTTCGAGACGGTGCCCTTGACCAGGCCTCCCTTGGGCGCGTAGTCGATGCGGGTGGACGACGTGGTGGGGCGGGTGTAGACGTCGCCCCAGCGCACCGCCACGTGCTGGCTCACCTCGGTGGTGGTATTCAGGGGCTGCGACCTCAGCACCGTGCCGGAGATGTGGAAACCGCTGGCGTTGATACGAAGCCAACCACTGCTGCTCATCCTGCCGGTGACCTTGGTGCCCCGGCTGTAGGTGCCCTTCACGGCATACCGCGTGCTTGGCCCCGACCGGTAGTTGGCCACGGCGTACTTCACGTAGCGCGTCACGGTCGGCGGCCGCTTGGAGGTGAGCACCACACCCGAGATGTAGTGCCCGTTGGTCATCTTCAACCAGCCGTTCGAGGTGAGGCGGCCACCCACCTGGGTGCCCTGCCAGTAACGACCGACCACGCGGTAGCCGGTGCCGGCGCCGGTGCGGTAGTTGGCCCACGACGCCTTGACCCAACGGGTGGTCGGCGGGGGCGGCGGGGTGGTGCGCAGGACGGCCCACGAGATGTAGCCACCGTTGCCCAGCCTGAGCCAGCCGTATGCCGACGGGGTGCCCGTCAGCTTCGTGCCCTTGCGGTAGGTGCCCACCACCGTGTAGTTCGTCGTGGGTCCGGTCCGGTAGTTGGCCGTCGCGGTGGCGACGTAGCGGGTCAGGATGCCGGGAGTGACGCTCGTCAACGAATCACCCGAGACGTAGCGCCCGTTGGCCAGCTTCAGCCAGCCCGAGCCGGTGAACGTGCCGGTGACCTGCGTGCCCTTCCAGTACCGGCCGACCGCGGCGTACTGGGTCCCCGGTCCCGTGCGAGACACGGCGCGGTCGACAGAGATCCAGCGGGTGGAGGTCTGGACGGCCTGGACCACCGTGGGCGCGGCCGCCGGCGAAGCGGTCGCAGGTGGGGCGCTCACGCAGAGGGCGACCACCACGGCCAGGGCGATGGTGGCGGTGGAGAACAAGCGCAGGAGCACCGGCGACGGACCGGTTCGTGTGGTGGCCATGGCCCCAGAGCGTAGACCGCTGTCAAGGAGGCGTGGTTGATGGCGAAGGACCCGTTTCGTCAAGGAATCGTCAAGCGGGGCGGCTGTCGAACACCGCAGCATCCTGACGACGCTGAACAACGGCGCACCATCGCTCCGACTGTTGGCGGATGAGTCGGTCTGTACGCCGGGTCCTGTGCCCGGTCGCCGTTGCCGGCGGCCGGGTGACGGTCATCTATCTCGGGTGCCCGTTGCCGGACACCTCCAGCGGTCTACCCGCACGCTCGGACGGACCGCCCTCGAACGCGTGCTGTCTGACCTTGCTCCCGGTGGGGTTTACCAAGCCGCCCCAGTCACCTGGGGCGCTGGTGGTCTCTTACACCACCGTTTCACCCTTACCCCGGTGCCTGCCCCGCCGGAGCGGGGTGGTCCACCGTGGCGGTCTGCTCTCTGTGGCACTGTCCCGCGGGTCACCCCGGGTGGCCGTTAGCCACCACCGTGTCCTACGGAGCCCGGACGTTCCTCGGCGGCGCCACTGACGTGGACACCGACGCGACCGTCTGACCGACTCATCCGCGCCCAAGCATAGGCCATTCGCCGAAGGTCGCTGCGGCAAGAAGGGGTCGTCGAGAGCCGCTCTCGCCCGCCGCAACGCTGGAGGACGCCCGGAGGGGGAAGGCATGGGGCGGCTCCTACCGCAGCAGCGCCGCCTCGAGGACCTGGGCCACCCCGTCGGCGTCGTTCGAGGGACACACCGACGTCGCCGCGGCGAGGGCCTCGGGATGCCCACCGGCGACAGCAAAGGACGTGCCCGCCCACGTCAGCATCGGCACGTCGTTGGGCATGTCACCGAATGCCCAGACCCGGTCTGGGCCGACGTCCAGCGCAGCGCACCAGTCGGCCAGTGCAGCAGCCTTGGTGACGCCGGCCGCGCTGATCTCGGCCAGACCGTGGGCACCCGAGAACGCCAGCACCGCCCGCTCCCCCACGACGGCACGGACGGTCTGGTGGAAGTGCTCGTCGGCGACGCCCGGGCACTTGGCCAGCAGCTTCCCCGGAAGGGGGTCGAGGAGAGACTCCAGAGCCGCAGCGTCCTGGGGAGCCTCCACCACCGTGACGCCACGCGGCTCCGTGCCGCCGACGAGGTAGCCCGGCTCGTGGGCAAACCCGGTGCTGCGCTCGACGGCGAACCCGATGCCCGGCAAGGCCGTCCTCAGGTCCGCCGCGAGCTCCAGGATCGTCTCCACCGTGAGGCAGTGTTCGGCCGTCACGCGACCCGCGCCCACGTCATACACGAAGGCGCCGTTCGAGCAGAGGATGACGCCGTGCGCTCCGGCGATGTCGCGCAGGTGGTCCAGCCAACGAGGGGGCCGCGCCGTGACCAGGACGATCTCGACGCCGGCTGCCTCCACGCGACGCAGCACCTCCTTGGTGCGGCGGGAGACGGAGCCGTCGCTCCGCAGCAGCGTGCCGTCCAGATCGCTCGCCACGACCGCGGGGAGCTCGCGCGAGCCGGTCGTCATGTCCTCACGCTCCGTCGTGTCCTCCCGGCGCAGCGGCCGGTGCCGGGAGGACCTGGCCACCGTTTGCCGACCCCGCCGCCCCACCGGTCACCGCGAAGCGGACCGAGTGGTCCGCGACCTCTGCCTCCACGAGCCTGACGCGGACGGCCGCGCCCAGCTGGGCCTCGCCGTCGCACTTCGCGAGGATCGCGGGATCGGTGACCTGGACCAGTGACTCGCCCTCTCCGCGCTGGTCGACCACCACTGCGTCGAACTCCTCACCCACCCGGTCCTTGAGCGCCGCCGCCTCGACCGTGTCGGTGCAGGCGCGGTCCACGGCGTTGGCGAGCTGGTCGGTTGCCTGCATGATCTCGGGCAGGGTCGGCAGGGCCTGGACCGCCCACTCGGGCACCGTGGAGTCGGTGCACAGGGCCTCGCAGACCACCAGGCCGAACCGGTCCACCAGCCGGCGCAGCGGCGCAGTGACGTGGGCATAGGGCGCGGCCACCGCGGCATGCTCGGTCTGCTCCGGGACAGCGCCGTCGAACGGGGTGTAACCGGCACCCCGGAAGAGCGTCGTGGCGTCGTGGATGAGGGCCAGGTGCTTGCCGTTGGAGCGGTCCAGTGAGCGCAGGAACTCGCCGTAGAGCATCTCGGCCGGCCACTCCACCCCGAGGGCCCGCGCCTGGCGGCGGAATCGGGCGATCGTGTCGCGGTCGGCAGCCGGCATCGTGCGCAGGATGCCCACCTCCCCGTGCAGCATCATCTCGGCCGCGGCGATCCCGGTCATCAACGAGATCTGCGCGTTCCAGTCCTCGGCCGGCGCCAGCGGCCGGAAGCCCACCACATAGCGCCCCCCGTCGGTCAGCGTGACCTCCTGCTCGGGCATCGGCAGGCTGGCCCCCCCGCGCCCGCGTTCCAAGGCGATCCGGCGTTCCCCCACCTCCTTGAGCAGGAGCAGGCGCCCGTCGTCGCGTCTCCCGTCGACCGCCTCCTGCACCTGGTCATAGTCGAGGCGGTCCCGACTGCGCACCATGGCGCGGTAGACCTCGGCCGCGGTCACCTCTCCGTCGGCGTCGAGCGTGAGGTCCCAGAGGTAGGCAGGACGCACCTGCCCGGGCAGCAGGCTGGCGGCCCCCTCGCTGAGCGACGCGGGGTGCAGGGGATTGCGCTGGTCCGGGCTGTAGATCGTCTGCCCGCGGCGCCTGGCCTCCTCGTCGATCGCACCCCCGGGGGTGACGAAGGCCGGCACATCAGCGATGGCGTAGCGCACGCGGTAGCCATCGCCCGTGCGCTCCAGGTGCATCGCCTGGTCGAGATCCTTCGAACCGGGCGGGTCGACGGTGAAGAACGCCAGTCCGGTCTCGTCACGATCCGGCAGGTCCGGTGCGCTCGCCACCCGCTCGGCCTCGGCGAGCACCTCGGGCGGGAACTCGTCCGGCACCTTGAGCTCCGCCCGCACGGCAGCGAACGCCGCATCGAGCTCTCCGGCGTCAACCCCCTTGTCGTCGCGTCGGTCGCTGTGCACCTGGATGCGTCGACTCGCCATGGGGCAACCCTAGAGGAGCGCCCTGCCCGGACGCGGCATACAGTCTGGACGTGCTGATCCTCCTGCCGCCCTCGGAGTCGAAGACGGGCCGTCGACGGGGCAACCCGGTGGACCTGAAGAAGCTCAGTTTTCCCGAGCTCACACCGGTCCGGGAGCAGGTCATGGATGCGCTCGAGCAGGTCAGCCGCCGGGCGGACGCTCCCGCCCTCCTCGGGGTCAGCGCCAACCTGCGCGACGAGATCGACCACAACCTCGAGCTGCACGAGGCGCCGGCGCTCCCGGCGAGCCGCCTCTACACCGGCGTGCTCTACGACGCCCTCGACCACACGAGTCTCGACACCGCGGCCAAGCGACGCGCGAACCGGTGGCTGCTCGTCGCGTCCGCACTCTTCGGCGTCCTGCGGCTCACCGACCCGGTGCCGCCCTACCGCCTGTCGATGGCCGTCAACCTCGGCGACCTGGGTCCCCTCGCCTCGGTCTGGCGGGAACCGCTCGCCGAGGTGCTGCCGGCGGCGGCCGGCAGCGGCGTCATCGTCGACTGCCGTTCGAGCACGTATGCCGCGGCCTGGACTCCGCACGACGGCCTCGCGCAGCGGTGGGTCCAGATCAGGGTGCCCGGGGCCACCCACATGGCCAAGCACACCCGGGGCCTGGTCGCCCGGCACCTCTGCCAGGTCGGCCAACCGGCTCGCAACCCGGAGGCTCTTGAGCGCCTCCTCTCCCCCGCGTTCACGACACTCCTCACGCCTTCTCCGCGCCCGGGGCGGCCCTGGATCCTCGACGCCACCGCGGCCTGAGCCAGCAGGCCGATGGACGCCGCTCTGCTGGCCGAGCGCGTCGGCCCGGTCCTCGCGTTCCTCGTCGCGGTCACCATCGTCGCCGAGATCTCCGACGAGGCGGGGGTTTTCGACGTGGCCGCGCACTGGGCGGCCCGAGCAGGACGTCACCGTCGCTGGCGCCTGTGGGCCCTCGTGGTGGCACTGGCCTGCGTGAGCACCATGGTGCTCAGTCTCGACACGACGGCGGTGCTGCTCACGCCGGTGGTCATCACGCTGGCCCGCCAGGTGGGAATGTCCGCCGCGCCGTTCGTCATGGCCACCGTCTGGTTGGCCAACACCGCCTCGCTCCTGCTGCCGGTGTCCAACCTCACGAACCTGTTGGCATTGCACCAGTTCCACGCGTTGGGAGTGGACTTCGCGGCATACGTCTCCTTGATGTGGCGCCCGGCGCTGGCCGCGATCGCCGCCACCGTGGTCGTCCTGGCAACGCTGCACCGCAGCCACCTGCGCGGGCAGTATGCCGTCGAGCCACCTGCGGAGCCCCACGACCGGGTGCTCCTGCTGGGAGCCGCTGCGGTCTGTCTCGCGCTCGGCCCGGTCTTCGCGACGGGCATCGTCCCCGCCGTCCCGGCCGGGGCGGCGGCGGTGCTGCTGCTCCTGCTGGCCACCTGGCGGGATCGGACACTCCTGCGGCGGATCTCGGTGCCCTGGGCCACGGTGGTCGGGGTCTGCGTGCTCTTCGTGGTGATCGACGTGGCCGGGCGGCACGGGCTGACCGACCTGCTGCGCGACTGGGCCGGGACCGGCGCCGGTGGGGCCGACCTGCTCCGCGTCGCGGGCGTGGGGGCGGGCAGCGCCAACCTGGTCAACAACCTGCCTGCCTACCTGGCGCTGGAGCCGGTCGCCGACACCGACCCCAACCGCCTCGCGGCGCTGCTGGTCGGCGTCAACTGTGGCCCGCTCATCACGGTCTGGGCCTCGCTGGCCACGCTCCTGTGGCGGGACCGCTGCCATCGTGCGGGGGTCCGGGTGTCATTGCGACGCATGGGGATCGAGGGGGCCGTGTGTGCCGTGGCAGCGGTCAGTGCCGCCACCCTGGCGCTGGCCCTGGGGTGACCTAAGACGGCGTCGACTGCCCCGGCTCGCTCGCCTCGCCCACCGCCGCCCCGAGGTCCTCGACCGGATCCACCTTGGACAGCAGCGGGATCCGGCGGATCGGCCGGCTGACCGTGGGCAGCACCGCCGCGCCTACCAGCATCCCGGCGGCCAGGCCCGTCTCGAGGAGCCCGATCACCGACGGTGCGACCGCGCGCTGTTGCAAGGCGATGATCAACGTCAGCAGAAGCCCGTTGGCACCGAAGTTCAATGCGGCAGAGGTGACGAAGATCGGCTGCAGCGCCTCGTGCCGCCAGATGAAGGCGAGGCCCGCGCGGATCGAGGCCCGCAGTGGCTCGCGCGGCCCGGGCGGCTGCGACGGCGCTCCGAGTCGCGCGCGGACGGCTCCCGCGCACGCTGCGGCGACGAGGTAGGAGATGGGCGCAGAACAACAGCCACGCCCTCGTCGACGCGGCCATGGCCACCACCACGTCGGACGACGCCGAGGCGATGATCGCCGACGCCGCCCTGCACCTCAGCAGGCCGGAGGCCGAAGCGTTCGCACGGGAGCTGCAGGAGCTGCACCGGCGCTGGACCGAGCGCTCACCGGAGAAGGCCCGTGAGGCGGACGACCAGGGACGCCGCAGCTACTACGCGGTGACCTACCTCGCGGCCGCGGACCTGGTCTACCGGCAACTCACCGACCGGGCGCAGACCTGACCGCAGGACTGGCTGGGGAGCGGCCCCGCCGGATCAGGCCAGCGCCCGGGTGAAGTCCTCGACCAGGTCGCGGGTGTCCTCCAGTCCGACCGAGATCCGCAGCGTGCCGTCGGTGATGCCCATGGCCGCGCGTCCCTCGGCTCCGGCGCTGCGGTGGGTCGTCGTGGCCGGGTGGGTGATGATCGACTTGGCGTCGCCCAGGTTGTTGGAGATGTCGACCAGTCGCAGCGCGTTCATCAGTGCGAACGCCTCGGCCTTGCCGCCGTCCAGGGTGAGCGTCACGACCGTCCCTCCCCCCTCCATCTGGGCATGCGCGAGCCCGTGCTGGGGGTGCGAGTCGAGCCACGGGTAGAGCACCCGCGACACCCGGGGATGTGACTCCAGGACCCGAGCCAGCTCCAGCGCGGAGGACGCCATCGCCCGCACCCGCAATGACATGGTCTCCAGGCCCTTGAGCAGCACCCAGGCGTTGAACGGCGACATCGAGGGTCCGGTGCGGCGCATCAGCGTCCTGACCGGGCCGTCGATGAACTCACTGGTCCCGAGCACGGCGCCGCCGAGCACCCGGCCCTGCCCGTCGATGTGCTTGGTCGCCGAGTAGACGACGACGTCCGCCCCGTGCTCGACCGGGTGGGAGAAGACGGGCGTGCCGAAGACGTTGTCCACGACCACCTGCGCGCCGGCCGCGTGCGCGAGGCCGCACACGGCGGACATGTCCACCAGCTCCTGCATCGGGTTGCTGGGACTCTCGAAGAACACGGCGGCCGTCGGCTGCGACAAGGCCGCGCGCCACTGCTCGAGGTCGGTGCCGTCGACGAAGACCGTCTCGACCCCCCACCGCGGCAGCACCTCGTCGAGGATGGCGAAGCAGGCGCCGAAGAGCCCGCGTGAGGCCACGACCCGGTCGCCCTGCCCGAGCAGCGCCGCGAGCGCCACGAACACCGCCGACATCCCGCTCGCCGTCGCGAAGCACGCTTGGGTGCCCTCCAGCAGCCGCATCCGGTCCTCGAACATGGCCACGGTGGGGTTGCCGTAGCGCGAGTAGAGGAACCGGTCACTCTTCCCGGCGAAGGCCGCCTCGGCCTCCTCCGCGGAACCGTAGACGAACCCGGAGGTGAGGAAAAGCGCCTCCGAGGTCTCCTCGAAGTCGCTGCGCGCCAGTCCGCCGCGCACGGCGAGCGTGTCGGGTCGGTATGCCGGCCGGTCGTCAGTCATCGCGGGTCATCGGGTGAGGTGGTGGGTGTCGTTGACGAACGACACGGAGAACCCGCCGTCCGCCCACACCTCGATGCCGGTCAAGGACGCCGGCGAGGTGGCGATCGACCAGAGTCGCTCGTGCGGGATGGCGAGCAGCTGCGAGAGAACGCACATGATCGGCTTGCGGTGGGTGGCCACGACGACGGTTCCGCCGAGGTCGACCGCACGGTGCAGGGCGCCACCCACCCGCTCGAAGAGCTGGCGGTGCGACTCGCCACCGGGCCGGGCATAGTCGTCGTCGGTGCGCAACGACCTCAGGTCGTCGGGGAAGCGGGCGGCGATCTGGGCCATGCTCTTGCCGTCCCAATCGCCGAATCCCTGCTCGTCCCAGTCGGCGTCGATGACAGGCTCGAGGCCGAGGGCAGCGGCGACCGCCTCTCCGGTCTCGACCGCGCGGGCCAGGGAGGACGACAGCACCCGGACCGGCCCGTGCGGCATGTCCTCGAGCAGCTCCCGCACCGCAGCGCCTGCGGCCTTGGCCTGCGAGCGCCCCTGCTCATTGAGTGAGGGGTCCGCTCCCCCGCGGCCGTCGAGCTTGCCGGCCACGGTGAAGTTCGTGACCCCGTGCCGGACGAGGATGATCCGCGAGGGCGCATCGAGATCGGCGTGCCGACTGTCGCTGATGACCTGTTCCTGCACCGGAGTCCGCATCGCACCAGCCACGTCCGACGACGGTCCCGTGGCATTCGCGTCACCCGGCGCTGCGGCCTCGCCGGGGGTCTCGTCCGGGCCGGCGAGGTCGGCCGGGTCGCGCTCGATGGTCTGCCCGTCCATGGCGGCGTTGGCGAGGGCGTCGGCAGCGGAGTTCTCGGCCCGCGGCACCCAGGTGAAGGTCACCGACCCGCCGGCCGCGCTGATCTCGGCCGCGACGTCACGCGCCTCCAGCGCGAGTCGGCGCATGTCCTGGTGCTTGATCTTCCAGCGGCCGGACATCTGCTCGACGACCAGCTTGGAGTCCATCCGGGCCTCGATGTCCGCACCCGCGTCGATCGACTGGGCAGCCCGCAGGCCCGCGATCAGACCGGAGTACTCGGCCACGTTGTTGCTGGCGATGCCGACGGAGCGGGCACGCTCGGCGATCACCGCGCCGGTGCCCGGGTCCCGGACCAGCGCGCCATACCCCGCCTTGCCCGGGTTGCCGCGGGATCCCCCGTCGGCCTCGACGATGAGCCTGCGCCCCACCGCTCAGATCCCCGACTCGGAGGTCCGCACGAGGATGCGGCGGCACTCCTCGCAGCGCACCACCTCGTCCTCCGGCGCGGCCGCGATGCGGCCCAGGTCCACCTGGTTGAGCTCGAGTCGGCAGCCACCGCACCGCCGCTGGGTCAGGGCGGCCGCGCCCAGCCCGCCGCTCGAGGCCCGGACCTTGTCGTAGAGGGCGATCAGGTCCTCGCCCACACCCGACACGGTCTGCGCCCGCTCCGCGACGACCTGCTCCCGCTCGGCGTCGAGCTCCCCGAGCTCCTTGTCGCGAGCCGCCTCCAGGTCGGCGATGCGCGATGCGAGCTCGGCCCGGGCGGCCTCGTGCTCACGCAGGGTGGTCTCGAGCCCCTCCGCCCGTTCCATGACCTCCAGCTCGAGGTCCTCCAGCTCCGACTGCCGCCGCGCCAGTGAGGTGATCTCGTGCTGCAGCGCCTGCATGTCCTTGGCGGTGCCCTGTCCCGAGTCGAGCCGGGTCTGGTTGCGCAGGGCGCGGTCGCGGACCAGCTGCACGTCCGCCTCGGACTTGGCGATCTCGCGGCCCACGTCGTCGAAGGCGGTGCGCGCCCTGACCACCTCGGCGTCCAGAGCCGACGCCTCCCGCTGCAGACCCTCGAGCTCCTTCAGCACCGGCAGGCTCGCCTTGCGGTGGTCGATCTGGTCGATCCTCGTGTCCAGCGCCTGCAGGTCGAGCAGGCGCCACTGACGACTCAGTTCAGCTTTCAGGACGGCCTCCGGGCTCGGGTGCGGTGCGTGCATCGACCACGAAGTCCCACGGGTCGGTGCACAGGCTGGAGATGTGGAACTCCACCGTATCTCCCCGGTCGGCGAGTGTCCGGAGGAGTTCGTCACGGGCACTGGCCAGCCAGAGCCACTCCGTCGCCCAGTGCCCGGCGTCGATGAGGTATGGCGTGCCGCCCCTGGCCTCCTCCCTCGCCTCCGACGCGGGATGGTGGCGCAGGTCGGCCGTCACGAAGACGTCCGCGCCGCAGCCGCGCACCGCATCGAACTGGTCGTCCCCGGCACCGCCCAGGACCGCGACCCGGCGCACCTCGGCGTCCGGGTCGCCCGCGACGCGGAGGCCGCCCGGCGCGGACGGCAGGGCACGGGCGAGCAGCTCGGCGAAGCGACGCAGGGTGACGGGCGCGGCCAGCTCTCCGACCCGTCCGAGCGGGCGGCCCTCCTCCATCACCAGGGGCTCCGTGCCGTCCAGGCCGGCGGCGGCGGCCAGGGCGTCCGACACCCCGGGTGAGGCGACGTCGGCGTTGGTGTGCGCGACATACAGCGCCACATCGCCCACAACCAGGGAGGTGACGGACGCGCCCTTGGCGCTGGTGGTCGCGACGCTGTGCACGCCGCGCAACAACAGCGGGTGGTGGGTGATCAGCAGGTCGGCGGCCTCGGCGCGCGCCTCCTCGATGACGGCCAGCGTCGGGTCGACGGCCAGGTGGATCCGCCGCACCGGTTGGTCGAGGTCACCGCTGACGAGCCCGACACGGTCCCACGACTGGGCCGTGTCCGGTGGGTACAGCTCCTCGAGGGCGGCGACGAAGTCGCGCAGGGTCAGATCGTCCACGTGGGCCCGGCCGGGTTCGAACCGACGACACCCGCGGTGTAAACGCGGTGCTCTACCAACTGAGCTACAGGCCCTGGCGCACCGATCCGGCGGATCGGAAGTCCGGCGGCACAGGCTAACCCAGATCCGCCAGCGCCTGATGACAGCTCGCGAGGTCCCGCGCCTCACCCGGTTCGTGGACCAGGGTCCACCGGATCACACCGTCCCGGTCGAGCAGGAAGGTCCCCCGGGTGGCGAAGCCGCCCCGGTCGTGAAAGACCCCGTAGGCACGGGCCGCCCCACCGTGCGGCCAGAAGTCACTGAGCAGGGGGAACTCGAACTCCTCCCGCTCGGCCCACGCCCGGAGCGTGAACATGGGGTCACAGGAGATCGCGAGCACCTGGACGCGGTCGTTCTGGTAGCGGCCGAGGTCGTCCCGCACGCTGCCCAGCTCCTCGGTGCAGATCCCGGAGAACGCGAAGGGGTAGAAGACGAGCAGGACGTACTTGCGGCCGCGGTAGTCGGCCAGGGACACCTGCTGACCGTGTTCGTCCTGCAGCGCGAGCGGGGGCGCTGCCGCGCCCACCCCGGGTGGCGACGCGGGGCTCACGACGCTCCGGCCAGCGGCACCTCGACGCAGTCCGAGGCGCAGCCGTCGCCCTCCTTGGGCTCCCGCTCGGGGGCCGCGCGGTGCAGCACCGCCCGGCTCGGGGACACCGCCAGACCGACGCCGGCCGTCTCGGCGGTGCCGTCCACGATCAGGGAGTAGCCTCCCGGCTCGCGGGGCGGCCAGGCCAGCGTGACGGCGGGCCGCTCACCGGCATTCGACAGGGTGCGCCGCCCGAGCCCGTCGATCTCGACCTTGTCACCACGAACGACAGGGCTGACCGCGACGACGTGCGCGGTCGACCCCTCGGTGATCGTGACCAGGTAGGCATAGTCGAAGTCGCGCAGCGTCTCGCCGAGGACGGCGAGATCGACAGGGATGCTCATGACCTCCACCCTAGGTCGCGCGCCGGCGGCGGCAAAGGTCAGCGGCGAGAGGTCTTGGGGGCGACGAGTCTCGTGCCGTTCCAGTCGGCGCCGGCCCCGACACTCCCGGAGGCGTGCAGTCCGGCGGTGAGCGCGGCCTCCTCGATGTCGCTCGCGTCGACATGGTTGTCGCGCCCGACCTTGGGTGTCAGCAGCACCACGAACCCACCCTCGACCAGCCCGGTCAGTGCGTCCACGACGTCGTCGATGAGGTCACCGTCGCCGTCCCGCCACCACAGGACCACGGCATCGGCCACCCCGTCGTAGTCCTCGTCCTCGAGCTCGGAACCGATCACGTCCTCGATCCCGAGTCGCAGGTCCTCGGCCACGTCCTCGTCATAGCCGAACTCCTGCACGATCTGTCCTGCGGCAAAGCCCAGCTTCTCCGCCGAGCTCTTCGCCGACGCCGCTTGCGCGGTCGCAACCACGTGTTGTTCCCTTCCAGAGGCCGGCCGAGGAGCTCCCCCGCCGGCACGAGCGTGTTGTCAAGGCGTAGTCCACTAGGTCTGGCCCGATGTTGCAAGCAGTCTGCTCGAACTGGGCCACCGACCCCGCCGCACCGGCTCCTCTAGAGTGGCCGGATGGGCCGAGTGACGACACGCGTACCGGCGAGACGGGTCGACCTGAGCGACCCGGGCGCGCCGGCGGTCGTCGGCCGTCCCGACACGCTGACCGTGGAGGAGCCCCTGGAGGTCCGCGCGGGCGGGGTCTCGATTGCGGTCACGATGCGCACGCCGGGCGACGACTTCGACCTGGCCCTCGGATTCCTGCTCAGCGAAGGCCTGATCAACGCCGCCGAGGACGTCATCCAGCTGATGCACTGCCTGGACGAGGACGAGTCGGGCCGCCCCACCTACAACGTCGTCGACGCCACCCTGGCGCCCGGTGTCCCCGCGCCGGAGCCCAGCTCGGCCCGCGCCCTGGTCACCAGCAGCTCCTGCGGCCTTTGTGGCAAGCGCACCATCGACGAGGTCCGCACCCGCAGCCGATATGCCGTCCGCGAGGATCGCACGCGTGTGGCGGCCGGCCTGCTGGTCGCCTTTCCGGAGGCGTTGCGCGCTCGGCAGAAGGTCTTCGACCGCACCGGCGGGCTGCACGCCGCCGGGCTGTTCACGGCCGACGGTGAACTCGTGTGCGTGCGGGAGGACGTCGGTCGGCACAACGCGGTCGACAAGGTGATCGGCTGGGCGGTCCGGGAGGGCCGCCTTCCCCTCACCGGGCACGTCCTGCAGGTCAGCGGCCGGGCCAGCTTCGAGCTCACCCAGAAGGCTCTGATGGCGGGCATCCCCATCCTGTCGTCGGTCTCCGCCCCCTCGAGCCTGGCCGTCGAGCTCGCGCAGGAGTCGGGCATGACCCTGGCCGGCTTCGTGCGCGACCCACGGCTGACGCTCTACGCCGGCGAGGCGAGAATCGTCATACCGGCCGGTAACCCTGCCCGACTATGAACAGCGAGCCCTTCGGGTAGAGGATGGAGGCCGCGTCGCCCGACGGCGGCGCTCGTCTGAGCGAAAGGACTCCCGTGGTGTCACGTGACCAGGCCGGCCCCATCCTCAACGGCATCCCGAGCCAGCTGCCGGACATCGACCCCGAGGAGACCGACGAGTGGCTGGAGTCGCTCGACGGCGTCATCGACGAGGGCGGCCGCACCCGCGCGCGCTACGTCATGCTCAAGCTGCTCGAGCGCGCCCGGCAGCGGCACGTCGGGGTCCCGTCGCTCACCACGACGGACTACATCAACACCATCGGTCCCGAGTCGGAGCCCTGGTTCCCCGGTGACGAGGACGTGGAGCGCACCTACCGCGCCTGGATGCGTTGGAACGCCGCCGTCATGGTCCACCGCGCGCAGCGGCCCGGCGTCGGTGTGGGCGGGCACATCTCCACCTACGCGTCGGCGGCCACCCTCTACGAGGTCGGCTTCAACCACTTCTTCCGGGGGCGCGACCACGAGGGTGGCGGCGACCAGGTCTACATCCAGGGCCACGCCTCACCCGGGATCTACGCACGGGCCTACCTGGAGGGACGGCTGACCGAGCAGCAGCTCGACGGGTTCCGCCAGGAGCACTCGCACGTCGTCGACGGCAAGCCGCTGGCACTGCCGTCCTATCCCCACCCGCGCAACATGCCCGGCTTCTGGGAGTTCCCGACCGTGTCGATGGGGCTCGGCCCGATGAACGCCATCTTCCAGGCGCAGTTCAACAAGTACCTGCACCACCGCGGCATCAAGGACACGTCGCAGCAGCACGTGTGGGCGTTCCTCGGCGACGGCGAGATGGACGAGCCCGAGTCGCGCGGGCTGCTGCACGTCGCCGCCAACGACGAGCTGGACAACCTGACCTTCGTGATCAACTGCAACCTGCAGCGGCTGGACGGCCCGGTGCGCGGCAACGGCAAGATCATCCAGGAGCTCGAGGCCTACTTCCGCGGCGCCGGGTGGAACGTCATCAAGGTCATCTGGGGCCGCGGCTGGGACCCGTTGCTCGCGGCCGACCGCGACGGCGCCCTGGTGCACATCATGAACCAGACGAGCGACGGCGACTACCAGACCTTCCGCGCCAACGACGGCGCCTACGTGCGCTCGCAGTTCTTCGGGCGCGACCCGCGGACCAAGGAGATGGTGTCCGACTGGTCCGACGCGGACGTGTGGTGGAAGCTCAAGCGCGGCGGCCACGACTACCGGAAGGTCTATGCGGCCTACAAGGCGGCGATGGAGCACACCGGTCAGCCGACGGTGATCCTGGCCAAGACCATCAAGGGTTACAGCCTCGGCAGCCACTTCGCCGGCCGCAACGCCACGCACCAGATGAAGAAGATGACGCTGGACGACCTCAAGGGCTTCCGCGACTCCCTGCGCATCCCGATCTCCGACGAGCAGCTGGAGAAGGACCCCTACCTGCCGCCCTACTACCACCCCGGCATGGACGACCCGGCCATCGAGTACATGATGGACCGGCGCCGGAATCTCGGCGGCTTCGTGCCCGACCGGAGGACCAAGGCCGAGCAGCTGCAGCTGCCGGACCACAAGGCCTACGCGCTGGCCAAGAAGGGCTCGGGCAAGCAGGAGATCGCCACGACGATGGCGTTCGTGCGGATCCTGCGGGAGATGATGCGCGACAAGGAGTTCGGCCGCCACGTCGTGCCGATCATCCCGGACGAGGCCCGGACGTTCGGCATGGACTCGTTCTTCCCGACGGCCAAGATCTACAACCCGCACGGCCAGAACTACACCTCGGTCGACGCCGACCTGATGCTCGCCTACAAGGAGTCCGAGAAGGGGCAGATCCTGCACCTCGGCATCAACGAGGAGGGCTCGGTCGCGGCCTTCACCGCAGCCGGCACGGCCTACTCCACGCACGGCATACCGATGGTGCCCGTCTACATCTTCTACTCGATGTTCGGCTTCCAACGCTCCGGCGACGCCATGTGGGCCGCGGCCGACCAGATGGCTCGAGGGTTCATGCTGGGTGCCACGGCGGGGCGCACCACGCTGACCGGTGAGGGACTGCAGCACGCCGACGGGCACAGCCTCCTGCTCGCGGCCAGCAACCCCGCGGTGGTGGCCTACGATCCGGCCTACGCCTACGAGATCGCGCACATCGTCGAGGACGGCCTGCGGCGGATGTACGGCGAGAAGCCCGAGGACATCTTCTACTACATCACCGTCTACAACGAGCCGAACGTGCAGCCGCCGGAGCCGGAGGACGTTGACGGCGAAGGCATCCTCAAGGGCATGTACCGCCTGAAGCCCGGCTCCGGTGAGGGCCTCGCCCAGGACGCCCCCCGAGCCCAGCTGCTGGCCTCCGGGGTCGGTGTGCCCTGGATCCTCGAGGCGCAGGAGCTGCTCGCCAAGGACTGGGGCGTGGTCGCCGATGTCTGGTCGGTCACCTCCTGGGGCGAGCTGCGGCGTGACGGCCTGGAGTGCGACGAGCGGCAGTTCCTGCACCCCGACGAGGAGCAGCGGGTGCCCTTCGTGACCCAGCAGCTGCAGGACGCCCCCGGCCCCGTCGTCGCGGTGTCCGACTGGATGCGGGCGGTGCAGGACCAGATCGCGCAGTGGGTGCCCGGCGACTTCGCCTCGCTGGGCGCCGACGGGTTCGGCTTCTCCGACACCCGACCGGCGGCGCGGCGCTACTTCCACATCGACGGCCCGTCGGTCGTGGTGCGGACGCTGCAGATGCTGGCCAGGCGCGGCGAGGTGGATGCCGCCGTGCCCGGGCAGGCGGCCGAGAAGTACCGCCTGCTCGACGTCACCGCCGGCACCTCCGGCAACGAGGGCGGCGAGTCCTAGACCTGCGCGCACCCTGCGCGCTTGTTGCTGGACGGAGGGCGTCACATTTCGCGCCCTTCCCCAGCAACAAGCGCGAGGGTGGGTGACGAGCGCGCCTCGCGCTTGTGGGCGGCATACAAATAGGCTGCGGGCATGGCCATGGCCCGATCGCGCACGTCCGCGGAGACCCGGCGCCGGGTGGAGCGCGGCGCCGGGGCCCTGTCGACCGAGGCGATCCGGCGGATGGAGACCGGGCACGACTGGTATCGCGCGCTCTCCGCGGAGGACCGGTCGTGGGTGGGTCTGGTCGCCCAGGCCGGCATCGGAGCCTTCGTCTCCTGGTACAAGGACCCCGACGAGCACCCGCACGTCACCGGCGACGTCTTCGGCACGGCGCCCCGGGAGCTGACGCGGTCGATCAGCCTCGGCCAGACCCTCGACCTGATCCGCTCGGTCGTCGACGTCGTCGAGGACGAGGTCATCGGGCTGGCCGCGCCCGGCGACGAGCAGGACCTGCGCGAGGCGGTGCTGCGCTACTCCCGAGAGGTTGCCTTCGCCGCCGCCCAGGTCTACGCCGACGCCGCCGAGGCGAGGGGTGCCTGGGACGCACGCCTCGAGTCCCTCGTCGTCGACGCCGTGCTCCGCGGCGAAGCCGACGACTCACTCCAGTCGCGCGCCACCGCACTTGGTTGGGGAGCGGTGAACGACGTTGCGGTGGTTGCAGGTTCGGCACCCTCGGGGAGCGCGGCCGGAGTCGTGGACGCTTTGCGGCGCGCTGCCTCACGACTGCACGTGGAGGCCCTCGCCGCGGTCCAGGGCCAGCGCCTGGTCGCGATCCTGGGCAACCTGACCGAGCCCGAGCAGAGCGTGAAGGCGCTCACCGGGCACTTCGACGAGGGACCGATCGTCATCGGCCCCACTGTGCCCCACCTCTTCGCGGCCGGCCGCTCCGCCCGGGCCGCCCTGTCGGGGCTGGCATCCGCGCGGGGCTGGCCGGAGGCCCCGCGGCCGGCCTTCGCCGACGACCTGCTGCCCGAACGGGTGCTGTCCGGCGACGGCACCGCACGGCGGACCCTCGTCGACCGCGTCTACCGCCCGCTCGCGTCGGCGGGCGGCGCCCTCTTCGAGACCGCGACTGCCTACCTCGACGGGGGCCGAGGGCTCGAGGCGGCCGCTCGGGCGTTGTTCGTCCACCCCAACACGGTGCGCTACCGGCTCGGTCGGATCGAGACGGTCACGGGCTATGACCTGACCTCCGCCCGGGACGCCCAGACCGTCTGGATCGCGCTGGCCGTGGGCCGTCTCGCCGAGCAGCCGCCGCGTGCCTGGCGCACCCCCGGGGCCGACCGGCCCTGAACCCGTTCCCGGCACCACCAGGCCCCAACGGAAACCAGCAGGCAGCCGCGCTCCCGGGGTGGGCACCCGGCATACCACCGGCCTCGCCGAGCACCACTTTGTAGGAAACCTCCAAATCGATGGTGAATTGTTGGTGCCATTCGGTCACGACTTGGTCACGATGGACCCGCGAGGCTGGGAAGCGTGCTCGTCATCGTCTGCCCCGGACAGGGCTCCCAGTCCCCCGGCTTCCTCGCCCCCTGGCTGGAGCTGCCCGGCTTCCGCGACCGCATGCAGTGGCTCTCCGCGGTGGCCGGCCTCGACCTCGTGGCGCACGGCACGCAGTCCGATGCCGCGACGATCAAGGACACCGCGGTGGCCCAACCGCTCATCGTCGGGGCGGGCCTGATCTCGCTGCTCGCGATGTTCGAGCACCCGGCCGACGGCTTCCGCAGCGTGGCCGGTGGCGCGGGGCACTCGGTCGGCGAGATCACCGCTGCGGCGGCGGCCGGCGTCATCACCGCCGAGCAGGCGATGGTCTTCGTCCGCGAGCGCGGTCGCGCCATGGCCGAGGCCAGTGCCGTCACCCCGACCGGCATGAGCGCCGTCCTCGGCGGGGACCCCGACGAGGTCGTCGCGACTCTCGAGCGGCACGGCCTCACGCCCGCCAACATCAACGGCTCCGGACAAATCGTCGCCGCCGGCACCATGGACGAGCTCGCCGCTCTCAAGGCGGATCCGCCGGCCAAGGCCCGGGTCATCCCGCTCCAGGTGGCCGGCGCGTTCCACACCCGGCACATGGCCCCTGCCGTCGAGGTGCTCGACGGTTATGCCCGCGCCATCTCCACCCACGATCCGCGTTCCCGCCTCGTCTCGAACCGGGACGGCCAGGTCGTCCACGACGGCCGCGAGTTCCTGCGCCGGCTCGTCGCCCAGGTGAGCAACCCGGTGCGCTGGGACCTCTGCATGGAGACCTTCAGGGACTTCGGCGTGACCGGTCTGATCGAGATCCCTCCCGCGGGGACGCTGGCCGGGCTGGCCAAGCGCGCACTGCCCGGGATCGAGATCCTGGCCATGAAGACCCCGGACGACCTTCCCGAGGTGCACCGGATGGTGCGCGAGCACGGTGAGCAGAACCCGCTCGCCGACAACCCGACGTGGCGGCTGGTGATCTCCCCGATCAAGGGCACCGTCAGCCTCGAGCACACCGTCGCCGGCACCGACATCTCCCCCGGTGCCGTCGTCGCGACCGTCAGCACGCTGCGCGACAGCCACCCGGTGAGCGCACCCTACGGCGGCCAGGTCATCGAGTGGCTGGTCGAGGACGGCGACCCCGTCTCGCCCGGCCAACCCCTTCTCCGCCTGCACCCGCAAGGAGCCTGATCCGTATGTCGACCCTCACCGACCGCCCGACGCTCACCACCGCCACGGGAGCGCAGTACGCGCGCCTCTGGGGCGTCGGTGGTTACCGCCCCGAACGAGTGGTCATGAACGCCGAGCTGGTGGAGGCGATCGACTCCTCGGACCAGTGGATCCAGGAACGTTCGGGCATCGTCTCGCGCCGCTACGCGGCCCCCGACGAGACCGTGGTCGACATGGCGGAGCACGCGGCCCGCGAGGCGATCGAAGCCGCCGGCATCACTGCCGACTCGATCGGTGCGGTGGTCATGGCTACCGTCACGCACCCCTACCAGACGCCCGCCGCGGCGCCGATCCTCGCCGACCGGCTCGGCATCCGCAGCGCCGCCTTCGACATCGGGGCCGCGTGCGCCGGCTACTGCCACGGCATCGCGCTCGCCGAGAACATGGTCCGGGGCGGCAGTGCCGAGTTCGTGTTGGTCATCGGGGTCGAGAAGCTGTCGGACTTCACCGACTTCCACGACCGCGGCACGGCGTTCATCTTCGGCGACGGCGCTGGCGCCGCGGTTGTCGGCCCCTCGGACACGCCGGGCATCGGCCCGACCATCTGGGGGTCGGACGGGTCCAACTACGACAAGATCGCCCAGCGCGACTCGTGGATCGAGGTCAAGGACTCCTGGACCGCGGTCGACGAGGAGAGCATCAAGTTCCCGGCCATCCTGATGCAGGGGCAGCCCGTCTTCCGCTGGGCCGTGTGGGGCATGGCCCCAGTGGCCCAGCAGGCGCTCGACGCGGCCGGCATCAAGGCGGACGACCTGGACGCCTTCATCCCGCACCAGGCCAACATGCGCATCATCGACGCGATGATCAAGCAGCTCAAGCTGCCCTCGGACATCCCGGTTGCCCGTGACATCGCCGAGACCGCCAACACCTCGGCCGCGTCGATCCCACTGGCCACCGAGCGGATGCTGCGCGAGGGGCAGGCGCCGCACGGCGGACTGGCCCTGCAGATCGGTTTCGGCGCCGGTCTGGTGTTCGCCGCCCAGGTCATCGTCCTGCCCTGACACACCCTCCCGTGGGCCCGGCGGGTAATCCGGGTCAGCCCAAGTGAATCCGCACGACACCCAACAGATACGAGGAGTTTGACCATGGCTCAGAGCGAGCAGGAGATCCTGGCCGGCCTTGCCGAGATCGTCAACGAGGAGACCGGACTCGAGACCGACTCGGTGCAGCCGGACAAGTCGTTCACCGAGGACCTCGACATCGACTCGCTGTCGATGATGACGATCGTCGTCAACGCCGAGGAGAAGTTCGGCGTCCGCATCCCCGACGACGAGGTCAAGAACCTCTCCACGGTGAAGGATGCCGTCAGCTTCATCCACAGCGCCCAGGGCTGACCCGCCGGTCGTCCGGCCCGAGCCAAGCGTGGCGGGCCGGACGACTGCCCCCGACCCCGACACCCCCTTCTTCGTCCCAGCACCCTGATCCCAAGGAGCAGATCCTCCGATGGCTACGCACCGCGAACCGCGCATTGTCGTCACCGGGCTTGGCACCACCAACCCGGTGGGCGGCAACACCTCCGAGACCTGGGAGGCCATCCTCGCCGGGCAGTCCGGTGCCCGGACCATGCCCTTCGACTGGGTAGAGAAGTACGAGCTTCCCGTCACCTTCGCCGCCATGGTCAAGCAGCATCCGAGCGAGGTCCTCAAGAAGGTCGAGACCCGCCGGCTGGACCCCTCGGCGCAGTATGCCGTGATCGCCTCCCGCGAGGCGTGGGCGGACGCGGGCGCCCCGGAGGTCGAGCCCGAGCGGCTCGCCGTCGCCATGGGATCCGGCATCGGCGGGGTCTGGACCCTGCTCGATGCCTGGAACACGCTGCAGGAAAAGGGTCCTCGCCGGGTCTTCCCGCTCACCGTCCCGATGCTCATGCCCAACGGACCTTCGGCCGCCGTGTCACTCGAGCTCGGCGCCCGCGCCGGCGCGCACACCCCCGTCAGCGCCTGTTCCTCGGGCGCGGAGGCCATGGGCTACGCGGCCGAGATGATCCGTTCCGGTCGTGCCGACGTCGTCGTCGCCGGAGGCACCGAGGCCGCCGTCCACCCCCTGCCCATCGCCGGCTTCGCGGCCATGCAGGCCCTGTCCAAGCGCAACGACGACCCTGCCGCCGCCTCCCGGCCCTACGACGTCGACCGCGACGGCTTCGTGCTCGGTGAGGGCGCCGGCGTCATCGTGCTCGAGTCGCTCGAGCACGCGCAGGCACGAGGGGCGAAGATCTACGCCGAGCTCGCGGCCGTCGGCATGTCGTCCGACGCCCACCACATCGCCGCTCCCGAGCCCCAGGGCGCCGGCGCCGCCCGCGCCATGCTGGAGTCACTCGAGCGTGCCGGCCTGAAACCGTCGGACGTCTCCCACATCAACGTGCACGCCACCTCCACCCCGGTGGGTGACATCGCCGAGTACAACGCCCTCAAGCTGGCGTTCGGCGATGCCACGGACGACGTGGCGGTGACCGCGACGAAGTCCATGACCGGGCACCTGCTCGGCGCGGCCGGGGCGTTGGAGACCGTGCTCACGGTGCTCGCTGTCCACCACCGCCTCGTACCCGCCACCATCAACCTCGACCACCAGGACCCCGAGATCCCGCTCGACGTGGTCACCGGTGGGCCCCGCAAGCTGCCGGCCGGCGACATCGCCGCCTTGAACAACTCCTTCGGCTTCGGCGGCCACAACGTCGCGCTCACGATCTGCAGCGTCTGATGCCGGCCCGGATGCCGAGCAGCGCCTCGCAGGCGGCGTCGGCAGCGGCCGGGCCCAAGGTCGGTCGCGAGGACGACCCGCGCAGGCCGCTGCTGCGGCTCGCGACCTTCCTCGACGACGGCAGCCTCCGGCTGCTCACCCCGCAGGACTCGAGCGGTGTGCTGGCGGCACAGGGCACCGTGCGCGGCGTCCCTGTGGTGGCCTTCGCGAGCGACGCGACCGTGCAGGGCGGCGCCATGGGGGTCGAGGGGTGCTCGGTGATCCTCACGGCCTACGAG
Organism: Segeticoccus rhizosphaerae; assembly: GCF_005222685.1. Taxonomy (NCBI): domain Bacteria; kingdom Bacillati; phylum Actinomycetota; class Actinomycetes; order Micrococcales; family Intrasporangiaceae; genus Segeticoccus; species Segeticoccus rhizosphaerae. Next base: position 47,827 of record NZ_SWMA01000007.1, on the reverse strand, counting down.
AAGGCGCTGGCCGACCGGGTCCCGGTGGTCGGGCTGTGGCACTCCGGCGGCGCACGGCTCGCCGAGGGCGTCGTCTCGTTGCACGCCGTCGGCGAGGTCTTCGCGGTGATGACCCGTGCCTCCGGCGTCATCCCGCAGGTCTCCGTGGTGCTCGGCGCGGCGGCGGGCGGCGCGGCATACGGCCCGGCTCTCACCGACATCGTCATCCTCGGTCCGGACGGACGGATCTTCGTCACCGGCCCGGACGTGGTCCGTTCCGTCACCGGGGAGAACGTCGACGCGTTGCGCCTCGGCGGCCCCGAGCCGCACGGCCGCCGCTCGGGCGTGGTGCACGTGATCACCGAGACCACCGAGGAGGCCTACCAGCGCGCCCAGCTCGTCTGCGCGCTGTTCGGCGCCCAGGGTGAGCTCGACGTGTCGGCGGTGCGAGATCGCGACCTAATCGCCTTGTTCCCTGAGTCGCCGAAGAGGGCGTATGACGTGCACCCCGTGGTCGGCGCGATCCTCGACGAGGGCGAGACCCTGGAGCTGCACCCCAAGTGGGCGCCGAGCATCACCACGACCCTGGGCCGGTTCGGTGGGCGCACCGTGGGTGTGGTCGCGAACAACCCGATACGGCTCGGCGGCTGCCTCGACTCGTCCTCGGCCGAGAAGGCCGCCCGTTTCGTGCGGATGTGCGACGCCTTCGGCGTGCCGCTGCTCGTCGTCGTGGACGTGCCCGGCTACCTGCCCGGCGTCGGCCAGGAGTGGGACGGCGTGGTGCGCCGGGGCGCCAAGCTCTTGCACGCGTTCGCCGAGGCGACTGTCCCCCGGGTGACGCTGGTGACTCGCAAGGCCTACGGCGGCGCCTACATCGCGATGAACTCGCGCTCCCTCGGTGCGACCAGGGTCTTCGCCTGGCCGGGTGCGCAGGTGGCCGTGATGGGCGCAGTCGCGGCGGTGCGGATCCTGCACCGCCGCCGGCTGGCGGAGGTCGAGGAGGACGACCGCACCCGGGTCGAGAACGAGCTGGCGCAGGAGCACGAGGAGCTCAGCGGTGGCCTGCCACGCGCGGTCGAGATCGGCGTGGTGGACGAGATCATCGCCCCGGAGCGCACGCGGTCCGCGCTCGCGACCGCCCTCGCCCAGGCACCACGGCGACGCGGCCAGCACAACAACATCCCCCTGTGACCGCCCAGCGCGGCGGGCCCGGTGGGGCGACCGCGGTGGCCGGGGTTAGATTCGAAGGCATGGAGCAACAGAGCGTCGAGGTGGGGCGAGCCCAGGACGGGCCGATCCCTTGCCCGCAGTGCGGCAACCCCGATCCGTCCAAGATCATCAAGTGCCCGTACTGCCGCTACGTGCCCGGCACCAAACAGCTGCGCAAGGCGCCACCTGCGGCGGGCATCCACCGCCTCACGATCCCGGGCCTGTTCCTGGCCGGAGCCATCATCGAGCTCATCGCGCTGGCCCTGGTCGTCGCCGTGTCGGACACGGCAGGACCTTCACCGGCCGCGGCCATCGTCGTGTGGGCGCTGCTGGCGGTGGGCAGCGTGGTGCTCCTCGTGGCCTCGGTCGCCGCGGGCGTGTCCTTGGGGGTGCGCGCCAGCCGGGACGGCTGACACCCGCCTGCGGGCCCCGATGCGCCCGTGTCCTCGCGCCGTCGCTGCTCAGCCGACCTTGTGCAACCAGCGGACCGGTGCCCCTTCACCGGCATACCGGAACGGCTCCAGCTCCTCGTCCCACGCCCGGCCGAGCAGTCGATCGATCTCGGCGTGCAGCACCGTCACGTCGCCCTGGCTTGCCGCGACCGCGTGGCGCAACCGGTCCTCGTTGACGACGGCGTCGCCGCTCGCCGAGGTCCACGTGTGGTGGATGCCGAGGCTCGGGGTGTGTGACCAGCGGGACCCGTCGTTGCCGGGGCTCGCCTCCTCGCTCACCTCGTAGCGCAGGTTCTCCCAACCGCGCACGGCGCTGGCGAGGCGGGCGCCCGTGCCCGCCTCACCGGTCCACGAGAACTCGGTTCGCATCAACCCGGGCGCCAGCGGCTGCGGGGTCCAGTCGAGGTGGATCCGCGTGTCCAGCACGCCTTCGAGGGCCCAGGCGATGTGCGGGCACAGCGCAGTAGGGGTGGAGTGAATGAACACCACCCCGCGGGTCATGACTCGCGGCATCGCGACAGACATCCGGACCTCCTGTGTGCGAGGGACGTCTTCCCCAACGACCTCGTCCACGGTCCGGCGGGTGCCGGAGCCACCGGGCGCACCCGGCAGTGCCGCCCATTGTGCCTCATCCGCCACATCCGCACCAGCACCCCGCTCGCGTCGGCCTTCCGCGCTCCCCCGGCGACCTCGGTGGGAGACTGACCGCATGCTCGTGCACCCCTGGGACGCCGCAAGCAGCGACGAGGAGTGGCGGGCGGTGCTCCAGCATTTCGACTTCGGTCAGCTGATCGCGCCCGGCGGTCCCGACCGCGAGCTGCCCGTGGTCGTCCCGACCCACTTCATCTTCGACGGCGAGCACACCATCGAGCTGCACCTCGCGCGCCCCAACCCGGTATGGCGTGCCCTCGCCGAGCGTCCGCGGGCGCTGTTCACGGTGGTCGCCGACTACGTCTACGTCCCAGCGGCGGTCAACGCCGGCCAGGACGTCGCCGCGGAGCTGGGGGTCCCGACCAGCTACTACGCGGCGGTGCAGGTCAGCTGCGACGTCGAGGTGATCGACGAACCTGAGGAGAAGGCCGGCCTGCTCAATCGGCAGCTCGCCCACTTCGAGCCACCGGGTTCGGCCCGTCTCCCGGTGTCGACGGCGACCGACAGCGACCGACGCCTCCTACCCGGTATCCGAGGCATCCGGCTGTCCGGCACGCAGGTGAGGGCGAAGTTCAAGTACGGCGGCAACAAGACTCGCGAGCACCGCGAGGCCATCGCGGAGGCCCTCGCGGTACGCAACGGCTCGATGGACGACTCCGCACGCCGGCGGTTGCTCGCCCGGAGCGCGACCACTGAGGTGAGCGCACCGGACTGAGGTCCCGCGAGCCCATCACCAGCGCGGGACCAGGCTCGGGTGTGCGGAGCCTGGTCCCGGTGCACGATGGCTTTGCTCAGGCCGAGCGACGGTGTTCGACCGGCTCGGAGGTGCGCCGCCCGGGCGAGGCGGTCTCGGTCCTGATCCGCAGCCGGACCGGCGGCGTGAACAGCTCCGACTCCGGCGTGGGGGCCGGGGCGGGCGCCGACCGCCGTGCCAGGGTGAGGCGAGACCTCAACGTGGGCTGCTGCTGACGCTCCGAGGCCCGTCGTTCCTGCCGGGCCTGCTTGGCCAGACGGGACCGCTCGGCACGACGCAGGTCGTCCTGGTGGCGGGCCTCGGCCAGCTCCATGGAGATGAACGGGTGCATGTCGTGCTCCTTCCGATGCCGGCCGTTGCGACCGGGAGGGCCGCGGACTTCGTACCGACAACCAGCACGTTGCTCCGTAAGGCACCGTGCCCGGATCGGACAAAGTCCCTAAGTCCTCGTGAGGCGCGGGGACTCAGACCACCTCAGTGGGCCCCGGTGCCTCAGGCGGGCAGCTACGGTGCTCAGGTGGAGGCGACCGAACGCTGGCGACGGTTCTCGAGCGCGCGGGTCGCACGGATGGCCACGACGCGCTCCGATGGGCACCCTCACCTGGTGCCCATCGTCTTCGCCGTCGCCGAAGAGACGATCTTCACCTGCGTCGACGACAAACCCAAGACCACCCGGCGGTTGCGCCGGCTGGACAACATCGCGGCGACCGGCCGGGTGAGCGTTCTGGTCGACCACTACGAGGACGACTGGAGTGCCCTGTGGTGGATCCGCGCCGACTGCACGGCAGCGATCCTCGACCCAGCCGACCCCCTCGCCCGCTCTGGCCTCCGGTCCCTGGCCGCGAAGTACCCGCAGTATGCCGGGTCGCCGCCACCGGGCCCGGTCGTCGCGCTCCGTCCCACCGGGTGGCGGTCCTGGTCGGCTCGGCAGTGGTGAGTGCGCGCGAGCTGGTCACGGTATGCCGGGCAGCTCCCAGCTCTGGCCGGTGCCGCTGTCGATGAGTGCCGCCCGCTCGACGCGCACCGTGAGCGGCAGCGCGTCGGTCGCCATCCGCACCGCCACCGGCAGCAGCGCCCCCGTCGCGCGGGGCGACAGGGAGCAGTGCGGCACCCAGTCGCCGCGTCGGTAGTGCCGGTGCAGGGTCGCGCCGGTGCCCACGACCGCCTCCGAGACGGCTTCCTGGCGCTGCATGACCTCCGAGGTGACCGCCGGCACGAGGCAGGCCCGGCCCCGGGGAAACGCCACGACGCCGTGGAAGCGCAGCTCGAACGGTCCACCGTCCGGGAGGCGACCCAGGCGGTCTCGGACGGCTTCGAGGTCCCAGTCGAGCAACACGGCATACGAGATGTGCGGATGGTGCCGCCCGTGGGTGTGGCTCGCGAGGCTGCGGATCCCCTGTGCCTCCAGCGCTGCCCAGAGTCGGCGCAGGGCGGACTCACCTCGCCGGTCGAAGAGCAGGCACACCGCCAGTGACATGTCTCCAGCATCGCAGTGCACGGGGCGCATAGGATCCGTGGGCATGGCCAAGGAACTCGCGACCCAGCTCATCGAGCAGCTCCAGCAGGCCGGGGTGAAGCGGATCTACGGCATCGTGGGAGACAGCCTGAACCCGCTGGTGGACGCGGTGCGCAGGACCGGCGGCGCCACCCGGGGAGGCATCGACTGGATCCACGTGCGCCACGAGGAGGCAGCCGCCTTCGCCGCCTCCGCCGAGGCGCAGCTGACCGGGCGGCTCGCAGTGTGCGCCGGATCGTGCGGGCCGGGCAACCTGCACCTGATCAACGGCCTGTATGACGCGAACCGGTCGGGCGCGCCCGTCCTGGCCATCGCCTCGCACATCCCGAGCGCCCAGATCGGCACGGCCTTCTTCCAGGAGACCCACCCCGACCGGATCTTCACCGAGTGCTCGGTCTACTCCGAGCTGGTCAGCACCACGGACCAGGCGCCGCGAGTGATGCACAGTGCGATCCAGCACGCGGTCGGGAGGCGTGGCGTCGCGGTGGTCACGCTGCCGGGCGACATCGCGAGCCTCGAGGCAACCGCCCCGACGCCGCTGCAGACCGACTTCGTGCCGGCGACGGTGACGCCCGCCCCGGAGAGCGTCCAGCGGCTCGCCGACGCGATCAACGACGTGGACAAGGTGGCCATCTTCGTGGGCGCCGGCGCGGAGGGCGCGCACGACGAGGTGGTCGCGCTGGCCGAGCACCTGCAGGCCCCGGTCGGACACTCGTTGCGCGGCAAGGACTTCATCCAGTACGACAACCCCTACGACATCGGGATGACCGGGCTGCTCGGTTACGGCGCGGCGGCCGAGGGCATCGCGGACGCCGAGCTGCTGATCCTGCTCGGCACCGACTTTCCCTATGACCAGTTCCTGCCCGAGACCCGCACTGCCCAGGTCGATCGAGCCGCAGAGCACCTCGGACGCCGGACCGATGTCGATGTGGCCGTCCACGGTGACGTCCTTCCCACCCTCGCGGCCCTGATGCCGTTGGTGAAGCGCAAGAAGAACGGCCGGTTCCTGCGCCAGATGCTGAAGAAGCACGACCGGCTGATGAACAAGTCCGTGGGCGCCTACACCCGCAAGGCCGACCGGATCGTGCCGATCCACCCCGAGTATGCCGCGTCGATCCTCGACGAGGTCGCCGCCGACGACGCGGTGTTCACCGCCGACACCGGCATGTGCAACGTCTGGACGGCGCGCTACATCAACCCGCTGGGCACCCGCCGGCTGATCGGGTCGTTCCTGCACGGATCGATGGCCAACGCGCTGCCGCAGGCCGTGGGCGCGCAACTGACCTATCCCGACCGCCAGGTGATCTCCGTCTCCGGCGACGGAGGGCTGTCCATGCTCATGGGCGAGCTGGTCACCGTGGCCACGCACCGGTTGCCGCTCAACGTGGTGGTGTTCAACAATTCCACGCTCGGCATGGTGAAGCTCGAGATGTTGGTGGACGGTCTGCCCGACTTCGGGGTCGACGTGCCCGACACCAACTACGCGGCCGTGGCCGAGGCCTTGGGCTTCCACGCCGTCCGGGTCGTCAAGCCACGCGACCTCGAGGACGCCTTCCGGGACGCGTTCGCCCACCAGGGTCCCTCGCTGGTCGAGGTGATCACCGATCCGCAGGCGCTGTCGATCCCGCCGAAGATCTCCGGCACGCAGGTGTTCGGCTTCGCGACGGCGATGTCCAAGGTGGTGCTCAACAAGGGCGCCGGCGAAGTCGTGAGCATGGCGCGCAGCAACCTGCGCAACATCCCCCGCCGCTGAGGAGCCGCGCGAGAGTGCGAGGGCCGAGATGTTCTATCGTTGCCCGGTGGCTCGCAGGTCCCCTCTGTCGACGCCTCACGGGGCAGTAGCTCAGTCGGTTAGAGCAGCGGACTCATAATCCGCCGGTCGTCGGTTCAAGCCCGACCTGCCCCACCAGCCGGATTCCCTTGCACTGTGAGGGAATCCGGCTCACGCTCCCGTGTGCCGGATCTTCACCACATCGGCGTCAGTACCCACTTTGTACACACGGGCCTCGTCCATGCGGTCCGCGACCCCGTCGAGGTCGTCCTCGAAGAGGCCCGAGTACACGTCCAACGTCATGGCCGCGCTCTGGTGTCCCAGCATCCTCTGGACGGCCTTCACATTGGCACCCTGGGACACCGCGAGGCTGGCCGCCGTGTGCCGCAGCTCGTGAGGCGTCAGGCCCTCCAGTCCGGCCGCGGTCGCCGCCGCGTCGAACACGTCGCGCCTGAAGTTCATGTTCCGCAGCACCGCGCCCAGCCTCGTGGTGAAGACGAGGTCCTCCGGGTCCTTGCCGGCCTTCCACTCCTCCAGCTCATCGACGAGCGACCTCGGGATAGGGACCGATCGGCGCTGGTGGCTCTTCGGCGTGCCCCACTCCAGCACCCCGGCGACCTCGGTCACCGACTCCGCAACCGTGATCCGCCGCCGCATCGTGTCGACCCGCTTCACCCTCAGCGCCGCCAACTCACCCCACCGCAACCCGCAGAACGACAGCGTCAAGATGACGGTGCGCCACTCCCCCGCCGCATCGGCCAGCGCCTCGACCTGCTCGAGGGTGAGGAACCGCTTCTCCGACGAGGCCGCCTTCGGCAGCTTCACCCCGGCCGCCGGGTTCTTGCCGATCTTGTCGCTCCGAACCGCCGTCTCCATGAGCAGCGAGAACACCCGGTACGCCTGCCTGACGCTGGAGGCTGACAACGTCTTCCCGAGGTCGGACACCCAGCCCTGGACCTCGAGGAAGTCCACGTTGGACAGCCGCACGCCGCCCCACCGTGGAAGGATCTGCACCCTGAGCAGGCCCTCATACCTGGCGCGCGTCGACGCCTTCAGGTGGCCCTGTGCATCGAGCCACTTTCGTGCCCACTCCCCCACCGTCGTGTTGCCGGCGCGGGGGTCCCGGTAGTCGCCGCGCCGAATGTCCGTGATGATCTCAGCCATGTAGACGACCGCGTCGTCCTCCGACCTGAACGTCTTCGCCTTCTGCTTGCCGTTCGGGTCCCGGTAGCGCACGAGCCAGCGGTCCGACCCGCCGACGAGACGCTTCTCGATGGTTGCCATCAGTCCGCCCTCGATTCCCAGAAGCCGGGCGAGTAGATCTCGACCAGGTCGGCTACGGACATCGCCTTGAAGCGGGCGGGGACTCGATGCTTCCCGACGACTGCCCGGACGAACCGCTCGTCGGGTGTGAGCGTAACCTCCGGGAGGACCCTGTCCCCGATGAAGACGGCGTCTGCGAAGGGACCCACGAGAGTTCTGGTCGTGTCCGGTAGCGCGTCGTCGACGCGCACCAGCTCGGTCAGCAATGCAAGGCCGGCAAGGGCTCGGTCCGACCGTTCTCCGTTGTCCAGCAGAGAACTGACGTGAGACGCCATCTGGTGCGAGTTATCGAACATCTCGCCGGTGGCCCTCCAAGCACCGCTGGTGAGGCTGAGCACGCCCCACAGCAGTCCTCGCGCCTCTGTCCTGCGCCACCCCTCCATTGACCTCGACATAGAGTCGATCTCGGAGTCGAGTAGTTCGGCGAGCGCGTACGCCTCATCGAGCCGGACGGGACGCTTGCCATCCTCGATGCGCTGAATCGTCTGTTGGTGGAACGGGAACCCGCGCTCCTTCATCTCCCGCGCAAGGTCGGTCTGTGTCCAGCCCTTGCGCTCGCGCAGCCGATTCACCGAGCCCGCGAAGACCGCTTCCCTTGAGTCCTGTTGAACGTCCATGAGGAGCACGATACAACGATATGTAGGTGTGCGTCCACACGTTGGTTGCGAATCAGGGCCACCTATGGGCACAATGGTTTGTAGGTGACCGTCACCGCATTGATGTTGAGGAGGAGCGATGGCCCGTCGCATCATCACTCTCGAGCAGGTCAGCGAACGCACCGGCGTCGCGCTGAACACCCTCCGCTACTACCGCGCCACTGGCAAGGGAGGCCCCAAGACCTTCCGGCTCGCCGGCCGAGTCGTGGCCGACGCCGACGACGTAGACGCCTGGATCGAAGAGGCGTACGCCGCGGCCGACGACAAGGCGTCAGCCTGATGACCGGCATACGACATGAGCGTGCCCCCGCCGCGCGGCAACGCGACGAGGGCACCGTCGAGACTCACATGGCAGCTCGTCTCGGCATCGAACCTACCGACCTCACCGACCTTCTGCGGAACCGACCCGCGCCCGCCCCTCCGGCCGCAGTCCGGGCCGCGTGGATCGAGCGCAAGCAGGCGATGGTGCGGGCGATCGAGGACGCCGCTCGGTGAGCGCCCTGGACCGGCTGAGCCGCGACTTTCTCGACGGATACCTCAGTGGCTTCACTGCTGGCGTCGACCGTGGCTTCGAGCTGGCCGAGCAGGAGATGGGCGACCTGCAGCGCCGAGCTGCTGAGGTCGTGCACGGTATGGCGATCCTCGACCCGTGGCCCGCGCAGGTCGCCAGAGCGCAGCAGGCACAACGGGATGCCGTCGCTCGGTTCCGAGCCGCGTGTGCCGCTCAGAGGGAGCGGGGCGATGCCGCGTGAAGATCACCATTGCCGACGAGGGCAGCGTGCGCTACGTGACGCTACGTGGACCACTGCGGGACTTCCTCATCCGCCACAAGGTGCCCGCGATGCACAACAACCGGACCCGCGGATGGGCACTCCGCAGAGAGCGGCTGGCGGACGTGCTCGCGCTGGCTGAGGCCGAGGGCCACCAGGTGCGCATGATCGGTGGTGACCGATGAGCAGGCCGTGGGCACGTCACTATCAGGACGACTGGCAGGCCCGCTCGGGTGACCGCCGACTCCCCTACTGGCTCCGAGTTGCCGCCGCAGGCTACGGCGTCCACGGCGAGAACGGACACGCCACATTCAAGCGAGGGCAGCTCGCGCTCATCCTCGCCACCGTCGACCCCGACACGGGCGAGGTCCAGCCCTACAGCAACGTTGGCCGCGCAATCTCAGATGCCGTCGAGTACGGCTGGCTCGAGGAAGGTTCCTACTGGGGATGCCTCATCGTGCCGGCACACAGCATCCGCCGAGGCGACCTGCTCAAGAGGCCCAAGCCCTGTCCGCTCGCCAAGAGACACGCCCGAGCGCGTTACGCGAAGCGCTCACTCAGTGAGGGATTCGACCCCCATTCATCAACACCAGATGAGCGCTTCGCAGCCCGAACCGCTCACTCAGTGAGCGGTTCCACGCTCACGCCCCTCTGTTCTGACTCTGTCACCCAGCCGCCCTCACAGCCGCTCCCGCGAAGGGAAGCCTCATGAACATCAAGTTCCGCCGCGTCCTCAGTGTCCGGGCCAAGTCGCCCGGCGTCGTCCTCGCCACCGTGGACGACCAGCTCGTGCGCTGGCAGCCGGGTGAGGGCTGGACCTGCGACTGCGACGAGGACCAGTTCCCCGACTGCCCGCACATGCCGGCCGTCGAGAGCCTGCTCGACCCGCGAGTCCTCGGAGCCGACGATGCGTAGGCCGTGCATCGAGTGTGGCGAGCCGACCAGCTCGACCCGCTGCCCGGAGTGCAAGCCACCGGAGAACCAGCTCACCGCAGCGCAGCGCGGCTACGGCAACGCCTGGACGCGGCTGTCCCGGCGAGCCCGGAAGCTGCAGCCGTGGTGCACCGACTGCGGCACCACGGAGAACCTGACGCTGGACCACCTGCCATCGGCGTGGACCCGCAAGGCAGCAGGGAAGACCATACGGCTCGGCATCGACGCCGAGGTCGTGTGCGCGCCCTGCAACCAAGCCCGCGGACCCGCACGCGGACCATCGGCGCGCCGCCTTGACACCAGGGCCGGTGCTCCCCCTCGGGGGCCAGCAAGACCACTGGAGAAGGCACAGACACCGTTACAGTCCGCGACACGCCGCGATCACGGCGAGCAATGCGGCGACCCACACGAGCGCCCAGCCGATGAAGTGCGCCCACGTTTGCCGTCGCCTGGCCCTCCACCCCGGCTCGTCGTCCGCGACGTAGCGGTTGGCGGGTTCGAAAGCCCTGGCGGCCGTCGCGAGGTCCCGCTTGTCATCGGGAAGAGCGCGCACGTCCTCGATCCCCTGACGCAAGAGCTCGTCATGTCCGGCCCGAACGGTGCTGTCTTCTGCAGCGTGTTTGCGCAGGAGTCCCCGGAGAGCAACCAGAGCTTGGATCGTCGACCCGGCCAGAAGTGCGACGGCGGAGAGCAATGCGAGCATCCCCGGAGCATGCCATGAGAGCGGGTCCCAAGGCGGCCGTTGATCCCTCTCCGCTGCCGTTCAGGCCGCGGACGACGGTGCCCTCGGAGCGGTTCGAGAAGTTCTGTACCCGGTTCGTGGTGACGCCGAAGGGCACCGGAGCCCGCAAGGCGATGCGCCTCCGTCCGTGGCAGGTCGAGCTCGTGGCGTCGGTCTTCGATGCGCAGCCGCGTCCGCGTAGCGCCGGCTGGATGATGCCGAGAGGTCAGGGCAAGTCCACGCTCGTGGCCGCGCTCGGTCTGTTCGACCTGTTCCTCGGTGAGGAAGGCGCGTCCGTCGTCGTGGCAGCGACCGACGAGAGGCAGGCCGGGATCGTCTTCAAGACGGCCGCCCGCATGGTGGAGCTGTCCGAAGACCTATCGAGCCGCTGTCAGGTCTTCAAGGGCCAGCTCTACATCCCCGAGCGCGGGGCGACGTTCCAAGCCCTGCCGGCCGAGCCCAAGCGGCTCGAGGGACTGGACCCGACGCTCGCCATCCTGGACGAGATCGGCGTGATCTCCCCCGACGTGTACGAGGTCGTGGCGCTCGCGCAGGGCAAGCGGGAGACCTCCACCCTGCTCGGCATCGGCACACCCGGCCCGGACCCTCACACCGGCGTCCTGGCCGACATGCGAGCGTATGCCGCCAGCCACCCCGACGACGCATCGTTCGTCTGGCGGGAGTTCAGCGCGGACGGCTTCACCGATCACCCGGTGGAGTGCGAGCACTGCTGGAGCCTGGCCAACCCTGCACTGGACGACTTCCTGCACCGGGACGCGATGACCGCCCTGCTGCCGCCGAAGACCCGCGAGGCCACCTTCCGGCGAGCCCGGTTGTGCCAGTTCGTCACCGACACCACCGGAGGGTTCCTGCCGCCCGGCGTCTGGGAGGGCCTGTCCACCGGCGAGCCGATCCCGGACGGTGCAGACGTGGTGCTCGCCCTGGATGGCAGCTTCAGCGACGACACGACCGCGCTACTGCTCGCCACGGTGGGCACCGAGCCGCACTTCGACACGCTGCAGGTCTGGGCACCCGTTGACGGCGAGCGGGTGCCGGTGGCCGAGGTCGAGCAGACCATCCGCGACGCCTGCCGCCGCTGGCACGTCGTGGAGATCATCGCCGACCCGTTCCGCTGGACCCGCACCCTGCAAGCCCTGGAGGCCGAGGGCCTGCCGATCGTGGAGTTCCCGCACTCCCCCAGCCGCCTGACCGCCGCCACCGGAGACCTCTACTCCGCTGCCGTCAACGGGCGGATGACGCACTCCGGGGAGCCCACCCTGGCCGCGCACGTGGCCGCCGCGGTGGTCCGCGAGGACGCTCGCGGCATCCGCCTGGACAAGTCCTCCCGCTCCCGCATCGCCCGCAAGATCGACCTTGCCGCCTGCCTCGTGATGGCCCACTCCCGCGCCACCTGGCGCGCAACCCGCAAGTCCCGCAAGAAGACCCGTTCGTTCGCTGCCTGAGGAGGCACCATGCCCGACAACCCGCTACTGACCACCCTGCTGCAGAAGCTCGATGAGCCGGCCGCCCGGTTCGCACGGCTCGACCGCTACTTCGACGGCACCCAGCCGCTCACCTACCTGTCCCCCGACGCGAGGAAGGCCCTCGGGGACCGCCTCACCGCCGTGTCGGTCAACGTGCCCCGGCTGCTCGTGGAGTCCGTCGCGGAACGCCTGCGGGTGACCGGGTTCACCGGCATCGACCTGTGGACCGACTGGCTCGCCAACGACCTGGACCAGACCTCCCACATCCTGCACCGCGAGGCCCTGTGCCTCGGTTCGGCATACGCGATCGTCTGGGCCGCCGAGGGCCGCCCCAACGTGAGCGTCGAGTCCGCCCGTCAGGTCACCGTCGCCACCGACCCCGGCACCCGCCGCACCGTGGCAGCGCTCAAGCGCTGGGAGACGAAGACGACCACCGAGGCCGTCCTGTTCGAGGCCGACCAGATCACCCGGCTACGGGCCAACTCCACCGGCGCGACCACGGCCGGCTTCCGCGTCATCGAGACCCTGGACAACCCCCTCGGTGTCGTCCCGGTCGTGAGGTTCGCCAACCGGACCCGGCTGCTGGAGGACGGCCGCTCCGAGATGGCCGACGTGCTCGACCTGACCGACGCCGTGGTGAAGCTGACGACCGACATGCTCGTGTCCAGCGAGTACACCGCCCGCCCGCGCCGGTTCGCCACCGGCGTGGAGCTCGAGGAGGAGGACGTGCTCGACGCGGACGGCAACCCCACCGGCGAGACCGAGAGCGTGAACCCGATCCCCGAAGGCTCGCGGGCGATGGTGTCCGAGAACCCCGAGGCCAAGTTCGGACAGCTGCCCGGCTCGGACCTGTCCGGCTACGAGAACGCGATCGGCGTAGTCATGCGCCAGATATCGGCCGTGTCCGGCCTGCCCGAGCACCTGCTCGGCATCGGCGGGGACAACCCGCAGTCCGCGGACGCCATCCGGGTCAGCGAGGCCGCACTCACCGCCCGCGCCGAGGCCCGGCAAGCATCGTTCGGCAGGGCGTGGGAGGAGGTCGCCAAGCTGATGGTGGCCGTCCGTGACGGCCTCGCCCCCGAGGCCGTGCATCCGCGCATCGCGTGGGCCGACCCCTCGACCCGCTCCGTGGCGCAGGAGGCCGACGCCGTGGTGAAGCTGTTCAGCGCCGGCCTGCTGCCCGCCTCCACCGCCCTGGCCCGGCTCGGGTACTCCGAGCAGGAGATCACCGAGATCCGCACCGCCCGCCGCAGCGAGGCCCTGGACGTGGCCGGCACCGACCTGAGCAGGCTCCTCTCATGACGTACGAGGACCACCTGCGCAAGCTGTCCGAGGGCACCGCGAAGACCACCGCGGCCGTCCTCGCGTCCTGGCGGGAAGGACTGCTCGACCAGGGCGACTTCCTCGACCTCACGGCTGGCTTCATCGCCACCGGCAACGCGCAGGGCCGAGCCCTCGCCCTGCTCGCCCTCCGCGGCTACCTGGAAGCCGCCACCGGCACCCCCGAGCCCGTCGCGATCCCGGCCGCAACCGACGACCGACCCCGGCTGTCCAAGGCCCTGCGGACCATCGTGGACGCCGACGACGACACGACCATGAGGCTGCACCGCCTCGCGTCCAACGAACCCATACAGGCCGCCACCGGCGCGTTCAACGACGGCATGGCCGCCCACCCCCGCATTGAGGGCTGGACCCGCGGACTGGAGTCCGGGGCCTGCCAGCTCTGCCGGTGGTGGTGGCGCGACGGCCGCGTCTGGCGAGCCGACCACGCGATGCCCCGGCACACCGGGTGCGTCTGTCACCCGATCCCCACCGTGACCACGACCAGCAACTACCAGACCGCGAGGCAAGCCGCCGACCGGCACCGAGAAAGGACAAGCGCATGACCGACCCGACCACCACCGAGGAGACCGTCACCGAGCCCGTGGAGGCCCCGGAGACCGACGAAACGACCGAGGAGACGCGGGAGGAGCCCCCGGAGGCCCCAGAGGGCACGCAGCAGCCCGAGGAGCAGCCCGAAGAGGAGGAGCCCGAGACCTTCCCCCGGTCCTACGTCGAGAAGCTGCGCAAGGAGAACGCCGGATACCGCGAGCGCGCCCAGCGCGCAGACGATCTCGCCGCCGCGCTCTGGACCTCCCGCGTGAGCGCCACCGGCCGCCTCGCAGACCCCACCGACCTGCCCATGCCCGAGCAGGCCGACCCGCTAGACGCCGAGGCCGTCACGGCAGCCGTGGACGACCTGCTCACCCGCAAGCCCCACCTGGCAGCCCGGCGCGTCACCGGCGACGTTGGACAAGGCGTGAGCGGACGCTCGGCTACGGTCGACCTGGCCGGCATCCTCCGGTCACGAGCGAGCTGAGAGAGGGAGACGACATGCCAGAGAGACACCCCGGACGGATCGAAACCCCGGAGGATCCCACCGCGGAACTGAGGATCGTCAAGGCCATCCCGCCGGATCTAGAGAAGGCGCCATCCCGGAACTGGAGCGGCGATGAAGGCAAGTACACCGTCCATCTCCAACTGTCCCGATCGGTAACGCCGTACGAGAAGAAGGCATTTGAACAGGTCGGCAAGAGGATGCGCGTCTATGGATCCACCCTCGAGATTTCCAACACCACTCTTGAGGAGATCCGGGACAAGACAGGTGAGTTATCCAGAGTGGTCCAGCAGGCCGAGGAACGTGGCCGCGCCATGCAGGAGGAGCACGAAGAGCGTGCGCGCGAGTCGAAGAGAGAGCGCGCCGAGGAGTCGGATCGACTGCGCAAGCTCTCTGAAGAGATCACGTTCGACTGACACCCCCTAGGGGTATATGCTCAAGGGGCAGGCCCGGCGCCTGCCCCTTCGGGTGTCCCGGTGGCTCTCGTGAATCAAGCACTCATGACTCACGATTGGAGCCCCGGCAATGGTTGCCGACACCACCAGCACCGCATCCCTCATCCAAGAGCAGGTCTCCTCGCTGCTCGTCCAGCCGCTCGAGGCCGCGTCCGTGGTCCTCGCCGCCGGCCCGCGCATCTTCGACAGCTCGGAGCCGCTGCGCATCCCCAAGATCACCGCCGGCATCACGGCCGGGTTCGTCGCCGAGAACGCCGAGATCCCCGAGGGCGACGTGGCGTTCGGCGAGATCATGCTCATGCCGTCTGACCGGAAGAGCATCAAGGCGATCACCAAGTTCAGCAACGAGGCCCTGCGACAGTCCACCGTTGGCCTGGACGCCGTACTCAAGGCCCGCCTCGTGCATGACGTGGCCGCCGCCCTGGACAGCGCGCTCCTGACCGGCACCGGCACGACCAAGAGCATCACCGGGATCACCAAGCAGACCGGCGTTTCCACCGGCGTCCTCGACGCCACCAGCCCGGACAGCATCCTGGACGCGCTCGGCACCGCCGCCGCCAACGAGGTGGAGCCCAACCGGCTGTTCGTCTCCTCGGCCGACTTCACCACCCTGAGGAAGGTCAAGGCGTCCGGCACCGGCGAGTACATGGTCCAGCCCGACGTGACCGGCGCGGCCCGCTACCAGTTGTTCGGTGTCCCGGTCACGGTCACCAACAAGCTGCCCACCGGCACCGCGGTCCTCGCGGACATGTCTCAGGTGGCCGTCGTGCGCGACCTGGCCCCCTCGGTCACGGTCCTGTCCGAGCGCTACGCCGAGTTCGACCAGCAGGCCATCCGCGTGGTCACCCGCTACGACCTCGGACTGCTGCACCCCGAGGGCGTCGTCGTCCTGACCGCCGTGGCTCCCTGACCGGACCCGCAGACTTCCCCCGTGCCGTCGCTGAGCTGCAGGCGGCACGGGGGAACACCGCAGGAGGACTCGCATGGCCCAGACATACGACCCGCTCCCCTCAGGTCAGGACGTGGCCGCCTTCCTCGGTCAGCCCGAAGACACCACCGTCGTGGCCCTGGCCGGCGAGCACGTCCCCATCGTGACCGCCCTGGCCCGCAGCTACACCCGCGGGAACGGCTTCAACGGCACCACCGCCACCGAGGACCTGTGCGCCGTCATCACCACCGCCACAGCCCGCCTCGTGCCCAACCCGAGCGGCACCGTGGCCGAGGCGATCGGCACCTACTCCGTGCGCCCCGGCGTCTTCAACGGCTGGACACTGGCCGAGACGTTCGTGCTCAACCGCTACCGCAAGCGGGCGCTCTGATGCGCCCCAACCTGGCGCTGCTGCGCTCACGACTCGCCACCCGGCTCACCGAGACCGGCAAGGTCCTGGAGCAGACCGGCACGGAGACCTCCGACGTGCCCCCGTTCGACGAGGTGCCCGTCTACGCGACCCACTACGAGGGACCCATCCTCGTCCGGCCGCAGGACCAGAGCAGGGTCGTGGAGGCCGGTGGCGCGTCATACACCGTCAGCCGGTATGACGTGACGATGCCGGCCGACACCAACGTCGTGAACGGCTGGACCATCGAGGTCACCGTCGCACCGTTCGACCCCGCCCTCGTGGGCCAGAAGTTCACCGTGCTCGACGTGCCCCTCGACGCCTGGCAGGTCGCCCGGACCGTCGTGGCCGCTCGAGTCACCTAGACCGGCGTCAACGCCACCCCACGAGGCCCCAGTGCACCTCGAGGGACCGATGGCAGCGAGGGCCTACCTTTCGCCCCCAGACCTGCCAGCGCCGAGCGCAGCACCCCCGATCCTCAGCCATGAGTCGGGGGTGCTGCCGTACCACGTCCAGTACACAGCGAGTACACAACGCCCCCACCAACCCACATGCACCCACACTAGGAAATCCCCTGTGATTGCACAGAATCCACAAATCTCCGTCAAGCGTCATCAAGCGTGACGTAGACCTCATAATCCGCCGGTCGTCGGTTCAAGCCCGACCTGCCCCACGCAGGACTCGCCTGTCCGTTCGTTCGCGCTTCCTCGGCAGCGGCTGTCGGGCCGCGCTGGCAAACATGGTCGGTTCAGGCAGAGACCTCCCCTTTGGGCCACTTTCGCCAGCGCGGCTCGACGCAGGCACGGGTTCGTGTCGGTTTCGGATCTGACGCGTCGATGTTGCACTCTGGAGGCAGGGGCGCCCAGCCCGTCGACGATCGAGGGAGTAGCCACCGATGTTTCGTTCGCGAGTGTCCGGGCTGCTGATGTCGCTGGCGCTGCTCGCCGGCGTCGTGGCGCTGACGGCGTGGGTGGGCAGCACGACGGTGTTGAACCCCGACCGGGTCACCCACGTGGCCGGCACCATCCTGCAGTCGCCGCAGGGACGCGACGCCCTCACCCGCGAGCTCACCGATCGGCTGGCCGCCGCTGCACCGGAGAGCCAGCGCGCCACCGTCGAGTCCGCGTCGCGCCGGGTGGTCACGGACCCCCGCACCTCGGGAGCGCTCGAGCGACTCGCCGCGGCCAACACGCCGAGCCAGCGGGACGCCGCAGCCGGTGCCCTCCTCGACGGGATCGACCAGGTGAATCCGCAGGCTGCCGACCGGGCTCGGAGCCAGCTCGAGAACGCCGGAGGTGTCGACCAGCTCGCCCGAGCACGCGCTGGCGGGGCCACGCCGGGGTCAGAGCACAACGACGCGGTCCTCGGGCCCTTCGCGGCCTTCGTCCCGTCCTCGGTGAACGCCAAGCTGGACGGAGCGCGCTCCGCGGCGCTGCTCACGCAGCGGGTGGCAGCCGCCGCGGCGATCCTGCTCGCCGCCTGCGCACTGCTGCTCGGGCCGCGGCGTGACCGGCTCCTGCGGCGTGTGGGCCGCTGGGGCATCGCGGTCGGGGGCGTCGCGGTCCTGGCGTGGATCGTCATACCGGCCTGGGTGCTGCCGCAGTGGGACTCGCTGTGGTCACAGGTGGCGGCAGAGACGTTGAGGGCCAGCGGGGGCCCACTCATCCTCATGTTCGGGTTGATCTTCGCCGGCGGACTCGCCACCCTGGTCCTCGGCTTCGCCGCCGGGCAGCTTCGTCCCACCGACCACGGCTACGCGGGAGCGCCATCGGACTACCTCTCACGGCCACGGTCCCGCGCGCGTCTCGGCTACCGCGGCGAGTTCCCCGAGGACCAGCACCGGGACGGGCGGCAGGGCTCCGACACGTGGAGCGGGCACGAGGACTACCGCCGGTAGCGACGCCGCAGCGAGCGGTCAACGGCAGTCAGCGCGACAGCGCCTTCCACGTGCTTGCGCGCACGACACCAGTCGCCGTCAGGTGCCTAGCCCTCTGCAAGCGGACCACACCGCCCCGCGTCTTGACCCCGAACACCCCGTCGACACGACCGACCTTGAGACCACGACGGTTGAGCTCGGACTGCAGCGCCCTGACGGCTGTTCCCCGCGAGCCGGTCCTGAGGACCGTGGTCCGATACCGCTGGTACAGGGTCTTCGGCGCGGTTTTGGACGCCGGCCTGGCCTGCGTGTAGCTCAGCCCCGACAGCGCACGCCAGTCGTTGCGGGTCACGTCGGTGTCGAGCGGCAGCTTCTTCTGGACCTGGAAGGCCCGCAGCGCCGCCGACGTGCGACCTCCCCAGACACCGTCGGCTGGGCCGGCGTCGTGTCCGGCCTCCGTCAGGAGGACCTGGACCGCCTTGACCGCGATGCCTCGGGCTCCGGCCTGGAGTGTCGTGCCGCCGTAGCGACGGTACAGAGTGGCCGGGTCCACCGTGGCGGTTTCCTCGAAGGTGAAGTAGTCGCTGGGCAGGCCGGTCACCGCGCCGAGCGACCTGCCCGTGGTGTCGGTCGCCCGGTATCGGCCGTCGCTGGTGAACCCTTCCACCCGGATCGACGTCGGTCGGCCGCCCCAGTCGCCACGGCCGTCCCGCGACAGGACCTGGATCCGCGCGACGCGATTGATGCCGTAGGCCTTCTCCAGGGAGGTGGCCCGGACCGTTCGCGTCCACGACGACCACGGATTGTCGATCCGGTCGTAGGGATCGGGGTGAGCGGTCAGGTAGCCGTGTCCAGCTCCGCCTGCGACGGCCTGCCCGCCGTTGGACGCCGAGAACATCGTGGTCGCGAGTTGCGGGGCACGCCCGGCGGCAAAGGCATACGTCAGTACCTGCCCAGCGGTGTCTGTGACCGCCGCATCCGTGGCCGGCTGCTCGGCGGCGTTGATGGACCCGCGGGAGTTCACGACACCGACGCCCTTGTACACCTGGCAGGCGGTCGAGTCGCAGATGTCGTAGGAACCTCCTGCCCGGATGAACCGCTTCGCGTAGGTGCGCGCGGCCACCGCCTGGGCACGCAACGCCTCGAGGTGGAAGTAGGCCGGTGACTCCGCCGGCACGACCGAGCGCAGGTAGCTCTCGAGGTTGACCCGGTTCACGGTGACGACCTTCCCCGAGCTGACCTGCTGCGCGGTGATCGAGCCACGGTAGGCGCGGGTGACCCCGCCGGGGAGCACCAATCGCACCAGGTGACCGGTCGCGGTGAACATGACCGGACACGGGGTGTTCTGCTCACCCTGGCGAAGGGGGAACTTGCTCCAGTTTCCTGCGGTCCGGGCCTCGAGGACGCAGCCACCGACGACCACACGCACACGCCACCGGTCCGGGGTGGTGGGGAGGCGCCGGACGACACCGTCGCTGCTGGCCGTGAGGCCTGGCGCCGCAGCCACCTCGACGATGCCATCGGTGTCGCTGGTGATCCCGACCCGGATCGTCGGTGAGGACAGCGAGGTCAGCAGGGTCCCCGGGTAGTAGAACGCGAGGATCTGCCGGTAGGACAGTCCGGAGCGCGCGGCGCCGTTCGCGCCGTACTGCGACATCCCGACGCCGTGGCCGAAGCCGTGTCCGGCCACGGCGAAGGTTCCGTCCGAGGAACGACCCGTGATCTGGGCTCCCGGTTGTGGGGCGGGCAGTTGTCCATTCGCGTGGGCAGCGACGCTTCCCGGCCCAGCCGCCAGGGTCGTTGCGAGCAGACTTGCGAGACCGAGCCGCGACAGGCGACGCGAGCGGGTGGTGGGCACGAAGGGCCTTTCGGAAAGGGCGAGCCGGAACTGCCGGGGCGGTGCCGACCATCGTTTGGCGAGGCAGGTGGTGGGACGGCCGACGAACTGGCGGATGCTGCACATCGATCGTCGTCGGTGCCCACAGACCCATCGGCCGGCTCGGCGGCGCTCTTGAGGCACCGGTGTGCAGGAGCACTGGGGCGACTCCTCGCTCAGCGCGGCGCCACCTCACCTCTCGATGGTTCGGTGCCCCTCGAGCAGAACGCGCCCACCCACCGTTGCCCAACCGTCGGCCTGCGACGTCGTGGCGATCCGCGAACCGCGTCCTTGGGTGATGTCGAGGGCACGTCCCTGTCGTGCGGTCAATGCGATCGCGGCCGCCCCGGTCGCCTCGTCCTCGACGATCCCCATGGCGGGAGCGAACATCCGTGAACGGAGGGCTCCCCGTTCCCGGTCGGTCCACGCCCACAGGTAGTGCTGACCGGTGGTGTACTCGGACGGGTCCGCAGCCTCCACCTCGACCTCCGACCCCATCTCGTGCCAGATGAACGCCGGCGTCCACTCCGGTCTGGCCCGCACGCGGGTGACTGCGCCGTCACGTTCGACCAGCACCTCCCCCGCGGGAACCTCGAGCCGGCCCACGTCGTGCCCTTCCTGCGCGAGCCACCAAGCGACGCCTACGGTCGGGTGGCCGGCGAAGGGCAGCTCGACCGCCGGCGTGAAGATCTGCACCCGGCCACGCTCGACATCGTCGACGAAGACGGTTTCACTGAACCCGAGTGCGGCGGCCACCGCCTGGCGGTCAGCGGCATTGACCAGGAGCCCGTCCACGATCGCCAGCGCGTTGCCGTGCCGGCCCCGGTCGTCGACGAAGACCCGCACCACGTCATGGTGGACCACAGCCATTCGCCGACGCTATCCGCCCACGCCTTGGGACGCATCCCTTGACGGCGGCCCTGCACAGGACTACAAAGCACTCGGGAGTCGTAGGTCCCAGTCCAACCCATTGGGGGCGCGCGTGCGCACAGCCCAGCACCACGGACCAACGTGGTGGAAGCGCGCCATCCTCCTGTCGCTCTCGACGACGGTGATGTGTGCGCTGGCGGCCTGCGCCGCTTCAGACCCCAACCAGGTCGGTCTGTCCCTGATCCTCAAGACCCAGACCAACCCCTACTTCGTGTCGATGAAGCAGTCGGCCGACGAGCAGGCCCACGAGGCGAAGGTCCACCTCTCCGTCGCCGCAGGTACGGCCGACGGTGACACACAGACACAAATCAACGCCATCGATACCGCAATTGCGCGTGGTGACAAGGGAATCCTGATCACGAGCAACGGCGACGCGGTCAATGCAGCTCTGCGGCAGGCCAAGGACAACGGCCTGTTCGTCATCGCTCTGGACACCCCGCTCAACCCCGTGAACACCGCCGACATCACCTTCGCCACCGACAACGAGGAGGCCGGACGACTCATCGGCCGGTACACGGGGGCCCGGCTCAAGGGCGGCAAGGCCGTCGTCGCGATGCTCGACCTCTACGACGACCAGGTGGTGTCGGTGGATATCGAGCGCGACCACGGGTTCCTGGAGGGAATGGGCATCGACCCGGGGAGCAAGGGACTGAACGCCAAGGAAGCGAAACAGGGCCACTACACCGCCGGTAAGGGCGGACAGTATGTGATCGCCTGCCACCAGGCCACCCAGGGGGCGGTGGACGGCGGCCGCACCGCGATGGAGCAGTGTCTTTCCAAGAACCCGAACATCAACGTGGTCTACACGATCAACGAGCCAGCAGGGCGGGGAGCTTACGCCGCGATGCGAGCCGCCAAGAAGACCGGCCAGGCGTTCATCGTCACCATCGACGGGTCCTGCGAGGGCATGGGCAACGTCAAGAGCGGGATGTTCGCCGCCGACGCGACCCAGTACCCCGGAAAGATGGCTGGTCTCGGCGTGAGCTCGATCGCCAAGCTGGCCAGGGGCGGCGCGCCACCCAAGGCCAGTTCGGGCAAGAACTTCCTGGACACCGGCACCAACCTCGTGACGGGCCATCCCGTCCCGGGAATCAAGAGCCAGACCCCCACCCAGGGGCTCAAGGCGTGCTGGGGACAGGCAGGCGACTGATGCTCTCCCCGCACCCCTCCGAGAGGAGAAGGCCGTGACCCAAACCGCCAGTGACGCGCCGGCGTCGGCCGAGGATCTGCTGAGTCGCAAGCATGGCCCGGCCGAGCGGATCCAACACGTCCTGCACCGAAACCCGGCTCTCAGCCCACTGATCGTGTTGATCCTCGCGATCATCGTCTTCGGGATCATCTCGCAGGGTTTCCTGCGACCCCAGGCGCTGTCGCTACTCGTCCAACAGATGGCCGTTGTCGGCGCCCTCGCCGTCGGTCAGACGGTGATCATCCTGACGGCCGGTATCGACCTGTCGATCGGCATGGCGATGGTGCTGGCGTCGCTGGTCATGGTCAAGCTCAACCACGACCACGGCGTGCCGGGCGTGATCGCCCTGCTCATCGGCGTGGTCGTGGCGGTGGCCACCGGGGCGTTCAACGGCTTCCTGGTGACCCGCATCCACCTGCCCCCCTTCATCGTCACCCTCGGCACCTTCTCGATCTTCACGGCGATCTCCCTGCTCTACGCGCAAGGGCAGACGGTGGCGCTCGACCCCGGCGCGTTCCTGCTGTGGACGGGACGCACCATCTCGGTCGGCAGCGTCAGCATCACCTGGGGCGTGATCCTGATGCTCATCCTGTATGCCGTGGTCGCCTTCGCACTGCGCAACACCGCCTGGGGCCGTCACCTCT
Organism: Segeticoccus rhizosphaerae; assembly: GCF_005222685.1. Lineage (NCBI taxonomy): Bacteria > Bacillati > Actinomycetota > Actinomycetes > Micrococcales > Intrasporangiaceae > Segeticoccus > Segeticoccus rhizosphaerae. The sequence goes on along the minus strand of NZ_SWMA01000007.1, from coordinate 24,924 downwards.
ACGCCACGGGCGATGACCGAGACGCCGCGGAGCTCGCCGGCATCCAGACGAGTCGGGTGCTGCTGAGTGCGTATGTCGTGGCAGGACTGGCCGTGGCCGCCGCGGCCTGGATCGTGTGCGGTCGCGTCGGCGGTGCCGACCCCAACGCCGGCCTCAACTACAACCTTCTCAGCATCACAGCCGTGGTGATCGGTGGCACGAGCCTGTTCGGCGGACGCGGGCTCGTGGTCGGCACGCTCATCGGCGCCCTGATCGTGCAGGTCTTCAACAGCGGACTCGCCCTGGCGGGCGTGGATCCGAACTACCAGGTCCTGGCCACCGGCATCCTCGTCATCCTCGCGGTGTCCGTCGACCAGTGGATCAGGAGGGTCAAAGCATGAGCACGCCCACATCCGGCACGACTGCGGCAGAGCGGCCGGCGAGACGCCCGACGTCCGAGCATGGCACCGACGAGAAACCGGTGCTCGAGGCCAAGGGGCTGGTCAAGCTCTTCGGGCGCGTCGTGGGTCTACGCGGCGTCGACCTGCGCCTCTTCCCCGGGGAGGTCCTCGCCGTCATCGGCGACAACGGAGCAGGCAAGTCGACGCTGATCAAGTGCCTCTCCGGTGCCATGGCTCCCGACCAGGGAAGCATCGCCATCGACGGGAAGCCGGTGAAGCTCAGGTCGACCCAGGAGGCGCGGGAGGCAGGAATCGAGACGGTCTATCAGACCCTTGCGGTCGCGCCCGCCCTCGACATCGCCAGCAACCTTTACCTCGCCCGGGAGATCCGACGCAAGGGATTCGCAGGGTCAGTGCTGCGGATGCTGGACACCAAGGCGATGAGGGAGCACGCCAGCCGTCACATCAAAGAGCTGGGCATCAGCACCCTCCAGAACATCAACCAGTCGGTGGAGACCCTCTCGGGAGGGCAGCGCCAGGTCGTCGCTGTGGCCCGCACGGGTGCCTTCGGCAGCAAGATCGCGATCCTCGACGAGCCGACCGCGGCGCTCGGCGTGCGCGAGACCGCGCAGGTGCTCAGGCTGGTACGTGACCTGCGCGATCGGGGCCTGGGTGTGATCCTCATCAGCCACAACATGCCCAACGTCTTCGAGACAGCCGACCGCGTCCACATCCAGCGGCTCGGTGGTTGTGCCGGGGTGATCAGTCCACAGACCCACTCGATGCAGGACGCGGTGGCCATCATGACCGGCGCGATGACCGTGCCCGAGTCCGAGCAGAGCCTGCGATGACGTCGAGACCGGCGGTGCGGCGGTGACGGCGACCATCGTCGTCGGTTACCTGCCCACGCCCGAGGGGTCGGCTGCCGTGGACCACGCCATGGCCCGCGCCCGGGAGACGGGAGCACGGCTCATCGTGATCAACACCGGGCGCAACGGCGACTACTCGCACCCCAACTTCGCGACCGCTGAGGACCTCGACGCCCTCGAGCAGGAGTTGACGGACGCGGGTATCGACCACGACATCCAGCAGCCAACCAACGGCCAGCCAGCGGCCCTCGAGATCCTCGGTGCCGCAGTTGAATTCGGTGCCGAGCTCATAGTCATCGGAATTCGTCGACGAAGCCCGGTCGGCAAACTCATCGCCGGGAGCACCGCCCAGCACGTCCTGCTCGACGCGCCCTGCCCTGTCCTCACGGTCAAGGCCGCATCCACGCTTGGCTGACTCCCCTGACGCTCTCAAAGGACCGATCCGGCGACGCGCAGGTCGGCGACGAAGGCGTCATACGCCTGATTCCGCTTCTCGCGAGCGCGCAGCACCGACGACGGATGCACTGTCGGCAGGAAGACCCGCCCGCCGTCCGCCGCCTCTCGGTGCAGCAGCTGGCCCCTCTGCTTGGTGACCTTGACGCCGGGTCCGAGGATCGAACGGGCCGCCGTGGCCCCCAGGACGACGACAAGGTCGGGGTCCACCGTCTCCACCTCCGCCTCCAGCCAGGGCCGACAGGCCACCAGTTGAGCGAGGTTCGGCTTCTCGTGGATACGCCGTTTGCCGCGCGGGGTGAACCGGAAGTGCTTCACGGCGTTGGTCAGGTAGACGTCCTCCAGGGCGAGGCCGGCGTCCTCGATCGCCCGCCGCAGCAGCTTTCCCGCAGGCCCGACGAACGGCTCCCCCTCCTTGTCCTCGACGTCACCGGGCTGCTCACCCACCATGACCACGCGCGCGTCACTGCTACCTGAGGAGAACACCACCTGGGTCGCCGGTTCCCACAGCTCGCAACCGCGGCAGTCCTGCGCGGCGTCTCTCAGGGACTCAATGCGCCGCACGGTCGGCAGCCACTCCTGGGCTCCCGGCCGGTCGGGTTCCACGCCTTCGTCAGTGCGGGCCATGAGCCCAGCATGGCACCGCGGCTGCCCGAACCCTCACCGATCCGGTCCTGGGTTCCACGCACGCGCGCTCAGAATCCGAGGCCCGCGTAGTCCCTCGCGCCACTGGCTGCCAGGTGGCCCAGCAGCTGGCGGGTGTCGGGCACGAACGGCCACGTCGGGTCCGCCAGCAACCCGGCGAGCTCGGCCAGGGTCATCCAGCGCCCCCAGACCACCTCGTGATCGGCGTGGCGGACCGGCCCGTCCCAGACCACTTCGTAGACGCTCTCCAGGCAGCGTGTCTGGTCGTCCTCGTAGAGGTTGTGACCCAGTGGCAGCAACGCGAACCCACCTGTGATCCCGAGCTCCTCGACCAGCTCACGGCGGGCCGACGGCTCCGGCTCCTCCCCCACCCGCAACACTCCTCCGGCGCAACAGTCGTGGTGGCTCGGCGCCCAGTCCTTGTCGTCCGCTCGGCGATGGACGTAGATGCGGCCCTCGCTGTCCCGCACCAGCACTGCCGTCGACGCGTGCAGGAGGTTGTCGCGGCGCACCACCGAGCGGGGCGCCGACCCGACGACCGTGCCGTCGCGGTCCACCAACGCCACTTCCTCGGAAGGTGACAGGTCCGGGTTCGCGGTCACGCTGCGAGTGTGGCACCACGGCGAACGGCGCCGAAAGGCAGGCACGAAAGACTGGGGACACGACATACGAGCTCGTATGCCGTGTCCCCGGCCGTTGCTTCGCCGAGCCGGTCGCCGGCCGGTCAGCCCTCGTCGGTCGACTGCTTGGACAGGTTCTCCTGGATGAGGTCCATCACCGAGGAGTCGGCCAGCGTGGTGCTGTCGCCGGGTTCGCGGTTCTCGGCCACGTCCTTGAGCAGGCGGCGCATGATCTTGCCTGAGCGCGTCTTGGGCAGGTCGGGCACCACCATGATCGAACGTGGTTTGGCGATGGCGCCGATCTCCTTGGCCACGTGGTTGCGCAACTCGGCGACCAGGTCGTCGCCACCCCCCTTGGCGCTCTCACGCAGGATGACGAACGCCTCGATCGACTGACCGGTGGTGGCGTCCGCGGCTCCGACGACAGCGGCCTCGGCGACCATCGGGTGCGACACCAGCGCCGACTCGATCTCGGTGGTCGACATGCGGTGGCCGGACACGTTCATGACGTCGTCGACCCGACCGAGCAGCCAGAAGTCGCCGTCCTCGTCGAGCTTGGCCCCGTCGCCGCTGAAGTAGACCCCCGGGAACCGCGCCCAGTAGGTCTCCTTGAACCGGTCGTCGTCACCCCACAGGGTGCGCAGCATGGCGGGCCACGGCTCGGTGACCACCAGGTAACCGGCGCCACCCGGCTCGACGGGCTTGCCCGACTCGTCGTAGACGGCGGCGGTCACTCCGGGCAAGGGGGTCATCGCCGAGCCCGGCTTGCCGGAGGTCACGCCCGGCAACGGACTGATCAGGATCATGCCGTTCTCGGTCTGCCACCAGGTGTCCACGACGGGGCACCGGTTGCCGCCGATGACCTCGCGGTACCACATGTAGGCCTCGGGGTTGATCGGCTCGCCGACCGACCCGATCAGGCGCAGCGACGACAGGTCGAACTTCTCCGGGATCTCGCGGCCCCACTTCATGAAGGTGCGGATCGCGGTCGGCGCGCAGTAGAGGATGTTGACCTTGTACTTCGCGACGATCTCCCACCAGCGGCCCTGGTGCGGTGTGTCCGGGGTGCCCTCGTAGAACACGGAGGTCGTCGCGTTGGCGAGCGGGCCGTAGACGATGTAGGAGTGGCCGGTCACCCAGCCGATGTCTGCGGCGGTCCAGAAGACGTCCGTGTCCGGCTTGAGGTCGAAGACCGCCCAGTGGGTGTAGGAGACGCCCACCATGTAACCACCGGTCGTGTGCAGGACACCCTTGGGCTTACCCGTCGTGCCGCTGGAGTACATGATGTACAGCGGGTGTTCGGCGTCGAAGAACTCGCAGGTGTGCTCCGTGCTCTGGTGGTCGACCACGTCGCTCCACCACACGTCCAGGTCGTCGTTCCAGGCGACGTCCTGGCCGGTGCGCTTGACCACGACCACCTTGCGCACCGTCGGGCACTTGGCGACCGCCTCGTCCACCGTCGGCTTCAGCGCCGACGGCTTGCCGCGACGGTTGGCGCCGTCGGCGGTGATGACGACCTCCACGCCGCAGTCCTTGACCCGGTCCTCGATCGACTGGGCCGAGAACCCGGCGAAGATCACGGTGTGGGGGGCGCCGATCCGCGCACACGCCAGCATCGCGACGACGGTCTCGGGGATCATCGGCATGTAGATCGCGACGCGGTCACCGGTCTTGACGCCCAGCTCGGTCAGGCCGTTGGCGGCCTGGCACACCTCGGCCAGCAGCTCGGCATACGTGATGTCCCGCCGGTCGCCGTTCTCCGCCTCGAAGTGGTAGGCGACCCGGTCGCCCAGGCCGGCCTCGACGTGCCGGTCAAGACAGTTGTATGCCGCGTTGAGCTTGCCGCCGACGTACCACTTGGAGAACGGCGGGTTGCTCCAGTCGAGCACCTCGGTGAACGGCTCGGCCCACGTGATGCGCTCGGCCTGCTTGGCCCAGAAGGCCAGTCGGTCCTCCTTGGCCTCCGCGTAGGCGTCGGCCTTGAGGTTGGCGTGCTCTGCCAACTCGGCCGGGGGATCGAACCTTCTGGTCTCGTGCAACAGGTTCGACAGTTCCGGATTGCTCATTTTCTCTCCTCCTACGGACGGGCGTGGGGCAGAACACTCGCTTCCTGGGTCAAGTCCTACCCCACTCCACCAGTCAAGACGTCACCGGGCAAGGGGCAGCAGCCGAGGTTGAGTGGCCCGACGGGCAGCACCTGCCTCTTGAACGTGAAGGCGGTGACCACGGCCATCGAGGTGTACCAGGCGGCGATCGCGGTCAGGATCCCCGCGTAACCACCGGCCTTGCCCAGCCCGCCCGAACCGAGGAACTCACCGCAGGCGAGCAGGAAGTAGGTGATGGTCAACAGCACGAACACCGTCAGGACGGCCACGTTGACGCGCAGTGCCGCCACCGTCATGTAGAGCGTGAAGATGCCCCAGGCCAGCAGGTAGAGGCCGACACCCTTGGCCGCGTCCTTGCCGGCAGCGCTCATGTCGGTGTGGCCGGTCAACCACCAGAACGAGATCCAGAACGCGCCGTATGAGCTGAATGCGGTCGCGCCGAAGGTGTTGCCCTTGGCGAACTCCCACATCCCTGCGAGCAGCTGCGCGAGACCTCCGTAGGCGAGCGCCAGACCGAACACCGCAGGTTCGACGGTGGTCGGCACGATCCCGGCGTTCACGACGCTCAGGACGAAGGTCGTCAGGGCGAAGCCTCCGATGCCCAGAGCCGTGGGATCGGCGATGTGGGCGCCCGGCACGCGGGCCGGGAATGCTGGCTGGTGTTGCTCGGTCGTCGACATGACCACTCCTTTGTCGAGGCGGACCGCTGCGCCCGGCCGCCAAGATGCCGGCTGGCCGCGGCAGGTTTTCACACTTTCAACCACTACCCGCGGCTCCGCGTTCTCACTCGTCGAGGTCAGGAGGTCCAGGCTCGCCACAACGCCGCGTACTCGCCATCGGGGCGGTCGACCAGCTCGTCGTGGCTGCCGATCTCGGCGATCCGGCCGTCGATCATGACGGCGATCCGCTCGGCGTCGTGCGCGGTGTGCAACCTGTGCGCGATCGCCACCACGGTGCGGCCCTGGAGCAGTGCGTTCATCGAGCCCTCGAGGGATCGCGCCGTCCGCGGGTCGATCAGGGAGGTGGCCTCGTCGAGCACCAGCGTGTGCGGGTCGGCGATGATGAGCCGGGCCAGGGCGACCTGCTGGGCCTGGGCGGGGGTCAGCGACGTCTGGCCCGACCCGATGCGGGTGTCCAGACCTCGGGGCAGTCGCCGGACCCACTGGTCGGCGCCCACCGCGGCGAGGGCCGACCAGACCCGGTCGTCGCCGGAGTCCTCCCGGGCCAGCACGACGTTGTCGCGCACGCTGCCGATGAAGACGTGGTGCTCCTGGGTGACCAGGGCCACCTGGGTGCGCAGGGTCGGCAGCGGCAGATCCACCAGCTCCACACCACCGACCGTCACCGACCCCGTGCGGGGGCCGTTGATGCCGGACAGCAACCGGGCCAGGGTCGACTTCCCCGACCCCGACGGCCCGACCACGGCCAGCCGTTCACCGTCCACGAGCTCCAGGTCGACCCCGTGCAGCACGTCGTGATCCGGGCGGTAGGCAAACCGCAGGTCGGTGCCCAGCAGGTGCCGGCCCTCCGGCAGTGCGTCGCCGGGAGCGCGGTCGGCCGGCACCTCGGCGATCCCCAACAGCCGGGCGGTGGACGCGACCCCGACCTGCAGCCGGTCGAGCTCGCCGACCAGCCGGTCGAGCGGTCCGCTCAGGGACTCGACATAGAGCACCGCCGCCGTGATCTGGCCGAGCGAGAGCAGGCCCTGCGCATACCCCCAGGCGCCGACCGCGAGCGTGACCACCCGCGGGGAGTTGAACGCGACGTCGATGACGCCGAAGAGCAGGTTGCGCAGGCTCATCGTGTAGCGCTCCGCCTGGGAGGACACGGCGATGTCGTCGCTGCCCCGCTGGACCCGTCGCGGCGCGAGACCCAGCGCCTCGACGGTGCGGGCGCCCTCCACGGTCTCGGTCAGGGTCGTGTTGATCCGCGAGTAGGTCGAGCCCTCGTTGATGTAGCCCTTCGGTGCGGCTCGCAGGTAGCTGCGCACCGCGAACCAGCTCGTCGAGATGACCAGCAGGCAGGGCACGGCAAGCAGCAAGGAGTTGAGCAGCATCGCCACGACCGACAGGAGCACCGTGAGCAGCGAGATGATCGCCATCGGCAGCCCGAACTGCACCGAGCGGCTCATCGTGCCGACGTCGCGGGTCACTCGCGTGACCAGGTCGCCGGTGCTGGCCGACTCCACCCGGCCGAGGGGTAGTCGCAGGATCGTCTCCACGATGTATTCGCGGGCCGAGGCCAGCAGGTCCTGCCCGAACAGGGTCGAGGTGCGCTGTGCCAGGAAGGTCAGCAACGCCTGGGCCACGACGACCACGACCACCGCCAGGACGAGTCCGTGGACGCCGGACAGGTCCCGCGCGGTGGTGCGGTCCACCAGGGATCCGAGCAGCCGGGGCACGACCAGCGCGGCGGCGGCGGCCAAGGCGTTGAATGCCACGAGCGCGATCGTCTGTCCCTTGCGCTCGGTGATGAGGCGACGGAAGAAGCTCAACACGGCGTGGTCGTCGGCGACGGGCCACCCGTGCTCCGGGCGGCGCGAGTCGGCATACACCTGCTCCGCCGCCTGCCTGCGCAGGTGGTGGCGCATCCGCCAGGCGGCCAGGCGTTCCCGCACGGGAGCGCTCGCCGGTGGCTCGAGGCGTGGGTCGACGGCGGGCACGGCCTGTTGGGGCTCGCGCCAGGTGGCGGCGGAGGTGCGCAGCGGGTCGGCGATCACGACGGCACCTCCTCCTCGTCCATCGCACGGTTGACGACCGCCCCGTAGTCGGGGCAGGTGGCGAGCAGCTCCTCGTGGCTGCCCCGGGCCAGCACGCCGTGCTCGCTCATCAGCACGACCTCATCGGCGTGGTGCAGCCACAGTGGCGAGGCCGTGCACACCACGGTGGTGCGGCCCCGGCGCAACGCGGTGACGCGCTCGGCGACCCGCGCCTCGGTGTGCGCGTCCACCGCCGAGGTCGGCTCGACGAGCACCAGCAGCGGCGGGTCGAGGGCCAGCGCCCGCGCCAGGACGACGCGCTGGCGCTGGCCACCCGACAGGCCGCGACCGCGTTCGTCGAGCCGGCCCTGCCAGCCTCCGGGCAACGCGTCGTAGACGTCCTCGGCGTTCGCGGCCGCCAGCACCTGCTCAGCCTGCTGCTGGGTCAACCGCTGGTGCGGGTCGACGGCCTCCTGCAGGGTGCCGGCGAACAGGCTGCTGCCGGTGTCCGAGACGTGGATCGTCTCGCGGACGGTGCGCAGGTCGGCTTCGGACAGGTCGACGCCGCCCAGGGTCACGTTCCACGGCCCGGAGGCACGGGCGAGGTCCAACAGGGCGGCCTGCTCTCGTCGGGCGGCTCGCGCCCGACGCTCCTGTCGGGCAGCACGGCCCTTGAGCGACTCCTCCAACTCGTGGGCCACAGGGTCGGTCCCGGGCGGCAGGTAGCGGCCCAGCCGGTCGGCCAGCGCGGCCGAACGCTCCGGCACGGCGTCGACCACGATGGTCAGTCGGCGCGGGTGGGCCACGAACCCGGTCGCCTCGTCGACCAGCTCACACGACGGGTCCAGCGGGACGGGCACCGCCCGGCGGGTCCACGGCGGGCGCTGTTCGAAGATGGCGACGGCCTTGCGGGCGGAGACCAGGGCACGGGTGACCTTCTGCGCCGCCTCCAAGAACGTGCGGATCGGCCCCACCATGAACAGCGCGTAACCGAGGAAGCTGACGAGCTGGCCGATGCTGAGCCGGCCGGCGAACACCTCGTGCGCACCCGCCCACATCAGCAGCACGATGAAGACTCCCGAGAAGAGCACGCCGAGCCCCTCCACGACCGCCTGCCAGATGCCGGCCGAGACGCCGGCCTGCATGGCGCTGCGGGACTGTCGCGCATAGTTCTGGCCGAAGGTGCGCTCACCGCCGATCCCCCGCAGGATCCGCAACCCGGCGACGATGTCGGTCGCCATGGAGGTCAGCTCGGAGTTGCGCGAGCGCTCCAGGGCCTGCCTGCGGTGCAGCGGCATGAGCAGGGGTCCAGCGGCCCCGGCCAGCAGGGGCGCCGCGACCAGCACCATGATGCCGAGTTTCGTCGACGTGCTCAGCACGATCGCGGCGACACCCAGGAAGGCCAGCAGCTGCGCGCCCGCCCGGGTCAGGATCTCGGCCATCGCGCCGAACTCGTCGGAGTCGCTGGAGGCCACGGATAGCACCTCGCCGGTCGGCAGCCGCCGGGGTAGGACGTGTCCGAGCTGTGCGGTCTTGCGGGTGACCATCTCGGTGGTCCCGTAGAGCGCGATCAGCCAGCCCCGCACGACCAGGGTGTGGACGAGGATGCCGCAGACCGCGCCGACCAGCGTGACGACCAACAACACACCCGACCATCCGGCAATCTGCGCCGGCTCCCCCGTCAGCACACCGTCGTCGATGGCTCGACCGAAGATCCACGGCCCGAGCATCAGCGGGAGCTGCCAGAACACGCCGAGCAGGAGGCTGGCCGCGAGCACGTCGGGCTGCCGGCGCAGCATCCAGCGCAGGAATCGCGCCGGGCTGGCCGTGTCGGGGTTCTCGCTCGACGCCTCCCGGCCAGACCAGAAGGTGTCGATGCGGGGAGGGAAATCGCGCATGGCGACGCCGAGCGTACTGGGCGCCCCGACCCGCCGGCATCCCAATATCCCTCGCCGCCAAGATCACCGGTTGGCATCGATTTGGTTACCTCTGCCGCTACCGAGCGCGCGTGGGTTCCGTCTGCGTGCGGCCTCTGGTTAGGGTGCACGGATGACAGACGCCCTACCCGCCGCGCACGTCGATCCCGACGGCGCCGCCTCGACCTCCGGAAGGCCGCACACCGGCGAGCCGCTGGTCGTGCTGGATCACGTCAACAAGCACTTCGGCGAGCTGCACGTGCTCAAGGACATCGACCTGACCGTGCACCACGGTGAGGTGGTCGTCGTCGTCGGACCCTCCGGGTCGGGCAAGTCCACCCTGTGCCGCACCATCAACCGTCTGGAGACCTTCGAGAGCGGCTCGATCAGCATCGACGGCAAACCGCTGCCCGACGAGGGCAAGGACCTGGCCAGGCTACGTGCCGATGTCGGCATGGTGTTCCAGTCGTTCAACCTGTTCGCGCACAAGACGATCCTGGAGAACGTCACGCTCGGGCCGATCAAGGTGCGCGGCGTCAAGAAGGCAGAGGCCGAGCAGCGCGCCCGCGAGCTGCTCGAGCGGGTCGGCGTGCAGGCGCAGGCGGACAAGTACCCCGCCCAGCTGTCCGGAGGTCAGCAGCAGCGGGTGGCCATCGCCCGCTCCCTGGCCATGGACCCCAAGGTCATGTTGTTCGACGAGCCGACCTCGGCGCTCGACCCCGAGATGATCAACGAGGTCCTCGACGTCATGACCAAGCTGGCCAGGTCCGGCATGACCATGGTCGTGGTGACCCACGAGATGGGATTCGCCCGCAAGGCGGGTGACCGCGTCGTGTTCATGGCCGATGGCCAGATCGTCGAGGAGAACACCCCGGAGGAGTTCTTCCTGCACCCCCGGTCCGACCGAGCCAAGGACTTCCTCGGCAAGATCCTGACCCACTGACCCCCTCGCAACACCCCTCACCTGACCCCACCCATCTCTCGACCCAGGAGTCATCATGAACGCGCGCCGCACCACCGCCCTCGTCGCCACCGCCTCGATCGCCGTCCTCGGCAGCACCGCCCTTGCCGCCTGCGGCTCGGACAGCGGCAGCGGCGACGGGGGCGACGGCATCACCGTCGGCATCAAGTTCGACCAGCCGGGCCTCGGCCTGAAGGAGGGCTCGAAGTACACCGGTTTCGACGTCGACGTCGCCACGTACGTCGCCAAGCAGATGGGCTACGACGAGGACCAGATCACCTGGAAGCAGACGCCGTCGCCGCAGCGTGAGCAGATGCTCCAGGCGGGTCAGGTCGACATGATCTTCGCGACCTACTCGATCACCGACGAGCGCAAGCAGAAGGTCGACTTCGCCGGTCCCTACTTCATCGCCGGTCAGGACCTGCTGGTGCGCTCCGACGACAGCTCCATCACGGGTGTGGATTCGCTCAAGGGCAAGAAGCTCTGCTCGGTCAAGGGCTCCACGTCGGCACGCAACGTGAAGGAGGACGTCCCCGGCGTGAACCTGCAGGAGTACGACACCTACTCCAAGTGCGCCGAGGCCCTGGCCAACGGTGCCGTCGACGCCCTGACGACCGACAACACCATCCTCGCTGGCTACGCGGCACAGCCGGCCTACAAGGGCAAGCTCAAGGTTGTCGGCAAGACCTTCAGCGAGGAGATCTACGGCGTCGGCATCAAGAAGGGCGACAAGGACCGCTGCACGAAGATCAACGACGCCCTCAAGAAGATGATCGACGACGGCGCGTGGCAGAAGGCGGTCGACGCCAACTTCGGTCCGGCCGGATTCAAGGTCGACACCAAGGTCAACCCGCCCAAGCCAGGCGGCAGCTGCTGATCCGTCCGAACCGCAGGGTGAGCGGACGACATACCTGTGACGAGTATGTCGTCCGCTCCCCGTCCCGTCACCACAAGGAGAGCTGATGGGCGAGCTTTTCAGCCAGTTCAACATCCTCGGCGCCTTCTGGGTGACCATCCAGCTGACCTTCTTCGCGGCCATCGGGGCCCTGGTCATCGGGACGGTGGTGGCGGTGATGCGGGTGTCGCCTGTGCCGATCCTGCGGGGCTTCGGCACCAGCTACGTCAACGTCTTCCGCAACACACCGCTGACGGTGATCATGGTCTTCACCAGCCTGGGGCTGTGGCAGACCCTCGGACTGGTGCTGGCCGACGAGCAGAGCCAGCACTTCTTCAAGGACAACAACTTCCGTCTCGCGATCGTGGCGCTCGCCGTCTACCACGCCTCCTTCGTCTGCGAGTCGCTGCGCAGCGGAATCAACACCGTCCAGCCCGGTCAGGCGGAGGCGGCCCGGTCGATCGGCCTGACCTTCTTGCAGAACATCCGCTACGTGGTGCTGCCGCAAGCCTTCCGGGGCGCGGTCACCCCGCTCGGCAACACGCTGATCGCACTGATCAAGAACACCACCGTGGCCTCGGTCATCGGGGTGGCGGAGGCGTCGTTCGTCATGGCGGACATGCTCGACGCACGGGCTGACGTGCTCTTCCTGATCTTCATCATCTTCGCGATCGGCTTCGTGATCCTGACCCTCCCCGTCGGCCTGCTGATCAGTGCCGTCTCCGAGCGCCTGGCGGTGAAGCGATGAGCAGTGACCAGACCGTCCTGTATGACGTGCCGGGCGCCAAGGCGCGGGTGCGTCACCGCCTCTACGGCGCGGCCAGCATCGTCGTCGCCCTGCTGGTCCTGTGGTGGGTGCTGACCAAGTTCGCCGACAAGAACCAGCTGGAGGCGGCCAAGTGGTCACCGTTCCTCGATTGGGTCACCTGGAAGGAGTACCTGCTCATCGGCCTGCGGCAGACGTTGATCGCCGCGGTCATCTCGATCGTCTTCGCGGCGGTCCTCGGCCTCCTGCTGGGTCTGGGCCGGATGTCCCAGATCCGGCTGATCCGGTGGCCCTGTGCCGTGTTCGTGGAGTTCTTCCGCGCCGTGCCGGTGCTGCTGATGATGTACTTCACGTTCCGCCTCTACAACCAGTACGGGTTGTTCTCCGACGACCTGCGGGCGCTCGCCGCGGTGGTCACGGGGCTCACCTTCTACAACGCGTCCGTCATGGGCGAGGTGCTGCGCGCCGGTGTCGCGTCGCTGCCGGCCGGCCAACGTGAGGCAGGGCTGTCCATAGGCCTGCGTCCACCACAGGTGTTGCGCGCGATCCTGGTCCCCCAGGCTCTCACCGCGATGATGCCGATTCTGGTCAGCCAGCTGGTCATCGTGCTCAAGGACACCGCGCTCGGCTCGGCGATCCTCTACGACGAGCTGCTCAACTGGGGCCAGACCCTCGGTTCGGCACAGGCCAACACCGTGCCGGTGCTGATCGTGGTGGCCGTCATCTTCATCCTGCTCAACTACGCGCTCACCAAGGTGGCCGGGCGGCTGGAGAGGCGGTTGCGCCGGCGCGGCGCCTCCAAGGGCGTCGACGCGGAGGGGACCGGGCTCGGCGCCGAGGTCACGGGCCCTGACATGCGCTACAACACCCAGACCGGGCTCTAGTCCGGGACAGTTTCCGCTCCTCCTGGACACTCGCTGAAAACTCCACCTTGGGCGTCGATCTCGCGACACTTTGCGCCGCCCAACAGCTTCTCGACGGAGAAGTCGGCTGTCGAAGCCGACCGAGTTGTTACTCGAAATGTGTCAAAACGGTCACATCCGTGTAGCGTTCATCGACAGTTCGAGAAATCAAACCCTGATTTGGAGGGCATTGCCTTGAAGGTCACCATCGACTCCAGCGAACCGCTCGACGACGCTCTGCGGGTCATCGGCGCACTGTATGACGTCACGCTCACTGCCGCTTCCTCGGCACCGCGGGAGCAGACCACGCTCTCCGAGGCAACTCCAACCACGAGCCGCGGCAACCGTCGCGGACGCCGCACGGGGCGGGCGGCCAAGACGGCCTCGCGGTCCAGGCGCGCCCCGCGCAAGGCGGCGGCCAAGCGCCCTTCGGTCACCACCGCCCAGCTGCGCACCTGGGCCAGGGACAACGGCCACGAGGTCAGTGACCGGGGACCCATCTCCGAGACGGTCGCCGCCGCCTACAGGGAGGCCCAACAAGCCTGAGGCACACCGCCGCACCGACCGCAGCTACTTGCTGGTGCCCTGCGAGACCGACCCCTGCAACTGCCGTTGGAAGATCATGTAGACGATCAGGACCGGCACCACCGTGATGACGACGGCGGCGAACAGCGCTCCGAAGTCGACCGAGTAGCCGGCCTGCGAGGCAAACTTCGCCATGCCCTGGGTGAGGACGTAGTTGCTCTCGTCCGAGTTCAAGGCGATGGGCAACAAGAACTGGTTCCACAGTCCGACGAAGTTGAGGATGAGCACCGTCGCGAGACCCGGCCGGGCCATCGGCAGCATCACCTGGAAGAACGTCCGCCACTCCCCCGCACCGTCGATGGCAGCGGCCTCGGCGATGGTGCTGGGCAGCGCCTTGAAGAACGAGAAGAGGAAGAACACCGTGAAGGGCAGGGCGAACGCAGCATACGTGAAGATCAGCCCCGGCAGCGTGTTGAGCAGACCCATCTGCTGCAGCAGGAAGAACAGCGGCACGATGGCCAGGAAGATCGGGAAGGTGAGACCGGCCAGCATGAGGTAGTAGATGATCCGGCTCCCGGGGAAGGGGAACCGGGCCAGCACGTAGGCGCACATCGAACCGAGTGTCATCGTCACGATCAGCGCGCCTGCCACCACGATGATGGAGTTGAGGAAGTAGTCCCCGATCCCCGCGGTGGTCCAGGCGTTCACGTAGTTCTGGAAGTTCCAGTGCTTCGGCAACGAGAACGGTGAAGAGTGGATCTCCTCCGAGGTCTTGAAGGACGACAGCACCGTCCACAGCATCGGCAGAATGACGATGAGGCTCCAGATCGTCAGTGCCGTGTGGGCGGTGGTGGCGACCACCTTGTCGCCGCGACCGGCCCTGCCGCCGCCGTGGTCGGTCGTCCCGGTGGGGTTGCGGGACGTCTCGGTCATGGTCATTCCGTGATGTCCTCGTGCCCGCCGGTCAGCCAGTTCACCACGAAGACCAGCCCGGCGAAGGTCAGGGTGATGGCGGCCAGGACAACACCCATGGCGCAGGCCAGACCGAACTTGCCCTGGGTGAAGGCGGTGCTGAACAGTTGCTGCGCCATGACCAGGGTCGAGTTGTTGGGTCCGCCACCCGGGTTCATGGCCACCATGTAGACGAAGGCGTCCAGCGAGAGGATGCCCATGTAGATGTAGGCCGTCTGGATGTTGTCGCGGATCATCGGGATGGTGATCCGGGTCATCGTCCGGAACCTGCCCGCCCCGTCGATCCGCGCCGCCTCGTAGAGCTCCGCGGGAATCCCCTTGATGCCTGCAACGAACAGCACCATGTAGAAGCCCACGAAGCCCCAGACGATGACGAACATGGTGGCGACCATGGCGGTGCGCTCGTCCCCCAGCCAGGGGAAGGAGGAGAACTGCTGGAACCCGAGTCTGGTCAGGACCCCGTTGAGCAGTCCGGCGCTCGGGTCGTAGATCTGCTGCCACATGATGCCGATGATGATGGCGGGCACGACGTACGGAAAGAAGGAGATGACGCGGTAGAAGCTGGAGTTGCGCAACCCCTTGATCCTGCCGTGGCTGCTGCCACCCACGGTCACGAACGACGCCAGCACCAGGCTGAGCACGATGGTCACCACCGGCAGCACGATGACCAGGGTGATGCTGTTGCCCACCGACTTCATGAACGTGCCGTCGCCGAGCAGCGTGCGGTAGTTGCTGATTCCCACGAAGTTCATCTCCGGCGAGAACCCCGACCAGTCGGTCAGCGAATAGTAGACCGCCTGGACGAACGGGGACACGACGAAGGCGAGGTAGAACACGACCGGCACGCCGAGGAATACCAGGAAGAAGCTGACCTTGTCGAACGTCAGCTTCTTCCCAGGGCGCCGACGTGTCCGGGCAGGCTTGGTGCTGCCCGGCGCAACCCCGGTGCCGAGTGCCGTCACGACACCTCGACCTTCTTGATCGAGTCGTCGTTGCGGATCTTGTCGGTGAGCTGCTGCATGCCCTTGGTCAACGTCGCGACGTCGGACTTGCCGTCCAGGAAGGTGTTCCACAGGACCAGCAGGTCGGTGTTCATCCCGTAGAAGTCGACGAAACCCCAAGTGAACACCTTGTCACCGGCTGCCTCGAGCATCTTGGTCTGCGAGACCAACGCGGTGGATCCGAAGCCGTCGGCCGGCACCGTGTCCTTGACGATGGTCGACGACAGGATGTTCTTGGCGAAGTTGGTGGCTGCGTCCTTGGACAACATCGCGCGCAGGAACTCCTTGCCGCCGGCGGCGTTCTTGGCCTTGGTCGGCACGATGTAGGCCTCCGCAGCGGCGCTGTGCAGCGCCTCGTACGGCATCTTCGAGTTGGTCGTGACGGTCGGCGCCGGTGCGCCCGTCATCTTGAAGCCCTTCTTGGTCTCCTTCTTCATCTCGTTCTCGATCCACGAGCCCGAGGGGTACAGGATGGCCTCCTCCGCGTTGCTCCACTGGGCCTGCGCGGCGGTGAACTGGGTACCTGAGCCACCGGGCTTGACATAGCCGGCCTTGATGATCTTCTCCATGGCCTTCAGCACGTCCTGCACGGCCGGCAGCGACCAGCAGCCCTCCTTCAGGTTGTCCAGGGCCAGACGCACCTCGTCGCCGCCCTCCTTGATGGCCGAGCCGATCGCGAGGGTGAGGTAGTACGTGGCCGCCTCCTTGCCCCAGCAGAAGAGGTACTTGTCCTCCTTCTTCGCCTTCGCGCCGAGGTCCATCATCTCGTCCCAGGTCTTGGGCACGGTCCACCCGTGCTGCTCGAACAGCGATGCGGAGTACCAGACGCCGAAGACGGTGAGCACGTAGTTGATGGCCGCGAGCTTGTCACCGAAGGTGCCCGGTTTCAGCACGCCCGGGTAGAGCGTGTCCTTGATGACCTTGCCCTCGTAGTTCTTCGCGTCGACGACGTCCTTCAGATCCTCCAGCTGCGACAGGACCGTGGCGATCCCGATGCTGCCGGCGCCGGAGTTGTCGATCACGTCAGGCGGATTGCCGCCGACGAAGCGCGGCTGCAGCTCCTGCGCGATCTTGGTCGCGGGAGAGACCTTCACGGTCGCCCCGGACTGCTCCTTCTCCACCATCTTGCCGGCGAACTTGGCGTAGTCGATGCCGTAACCACCGTTGAAGATGACCGCATCGACGGTGGAGCTGGCCGGCATACCGAACGGGTTCTTCGCCGATGAGGCGGCCGACCTGCTGCCGGTGGGAGCCGTGCTCTTGGCGGTGCCCGACCCGGCGCATGAGGCGATCGTGCCGGCGAGCGGCACCGCGAAGGCGGTGGCCAGCGCTCCGCGAAGGAAGTCGCGACGCACCAGCGGCTTGTCCTGAATCGTCATGGTGTACTGCCCTTCATTGGTGGGAACTGTGGCCGCGACCCTGAACGGGGGCGCCAGCCTTGCACGACGCGGGTGTTCATGCTTCCCGTCTGATCTTGTCGCGGTAGAGATCTTCGAGTT
Source organism: Segeticoccus rhizosphaerae (assembly GCF_005222685.1). Taxonomy (NCBI): domain Bacteria; kingdom Bacillati; phylum Actinomycetota; class Actinomycetes; order Micrococcales; family Intrasporangiaceae; genus Segeticoccus; species Segeticoccus rhizosphaerae. The sequence continues at coordinate 7,717 of NZ_SWMA01000007.1, read as the reverse complement.
TCCTGTTGTGCTCGTCGCCTTCGGGGATGTTAGCCGAGAGGTAGACCGGCGGCTTCGCACCGCGATCGGCGAGTTGTTGGACGACCCCTATCGTCAACAGTTGCGCGAGGAAGGCGGCCGTGAGGGAGGAGACCGCGCCGACGGCCACTCCGCCCGACAGCTGCACGGTGGCGTCGCCGAACGGAGCCCGGTTGTCGAGCACGACGTCGGCCACGTCGCACAGACGCCGGCCGCTCGGGTGCTTCGGCTCGACCTGACTGGTGTGTTCGAGACTGGTCACCGCGATCACCTGGTGCCCCCTGGCCTGTGCCAGGAGCGCGAGCCCGACGATCGAGCCGTTGACCCCGGAGTTGGACGCGATCATGAACACGTCGTCGCGGCCGACCGGCGAGAGGTCAAAGAGCTCCTCGACCAGGGAGTCGTCCCGCTCGAGCCCGGATCCACCGAGCAGTTCCACGCCTCGACCGCCGTGCAGGACGAGGTCTCGCAGCGCGATCTTGTTGGTCGGCACGAGGCCTCCGGCCCGCCCCGCGATCTCCATGGCGAAGGCCTCCGAGTGACCGGTGCCGAAGGCCTGGACCACCCCGCCGGCGTCGATCGCTCGCACCATCAGGGCGATCGCCGGGTCCAGCGCGCCGTCTCGCGCGTCGGCGGCGAGCGCCTCGAGCCGAGAGCTCACCTCCCCGAGGTAGCGGTCGACGAGCTCGGACCGCCCGGGCTGGTCGTGGTCACCGGACATCGCCTTCAGCCTCCCTTCACGGAGGTCGTCGCGGCGGACCGGCCCTGGTGGGCGCGTCCGGAGGCGTGTGGCTGGCGGTGCGCGGCAACCGCGACGGCCGTGGTCGCGAGGTTGGTGGTCGAGCGTTGGAAGTTCTGTTGCGCCACCAACAGGTAGAGCAGGTCCAGGACCAGCAGCTGTACGTGTTTGGCGGAGAGGTCGTCTGGCTGCAGGAAGTGTTCGTAGACGGAGGTGATGATGGCCAGGTCCGCCGACTCGACCAGGGGCGATCTCGGGTTGTTGCTGAGCGCGATGGTCAGGGCGCCGGCTTGGCGCGCCTCCCTGAGCATCTGGAGGGTTTCCAGGGTGCGTCCTGTGTTGGAGATGCCCAGCGCGACGCAGTCGTCGTCCTGGATCGACGCGCTCGTCAGTCCCGCGTGCACCTCGGCCCAGTGGTGGGCGTTGATGCCGATGCGGTAGAGGCGCGCCTGCAGCTCTTCGGCCAGGACGGCGCTACCGCCGACGCCGTAGATGTCGACGTGCCGGCTGCCGGCGATCCGCTCCGAGATCTGTTGCATCAGCTCCAGGTCCATCACGGCCGCCGTCTCCTTGAGCGACCTGCCGTGCGCGTTCAGGAGGGTGCTCAGCACCGCTGAGGGTGAGTCATCGGGCCCGAACGCCCGGCCGATGTCGGTCGTCCAGGTCTCGCGCGCGTCGGTGCGGCCGAGGTCGGTCGCGATGCTCATCCGGAACGCGGCATAGCCGGGGTATCCGATCAGCCGGCAGAATCGGGTGACGGTCGCGGCGGAGGTCCCGGCGCGCTCCGCGAGGTCGCCGATCGACCCCTCCAACGGGGCGTTCGGGTCCTCGATGAGCAGCGCGGCCACCTTGCGCATGGCACTGGACATCTCCGGGAGCCGGGCGCGGATGCGGTTGACCGCTCCGTTGGCCGGTGCGGGGCCCGGGGCAGGGCGAGACGCATTCACGGGAATCCGTTTCTCCTCTGCCTCCAGGGAGCTGAAACTTATTCTTACCGTACAGTGCGACGGAGACCACCACGACTACGAATCGGTAACGATGGACACGATCCTCGCCATGGACGCCGGCGGCACGACGACGCGCGCGCTCGTCGCCGACCGGACCGGTCGCGTGCACGGCTACGGTCTGGCCGGCAGCGGCAACCCGGTCTCCGCCGGCCTCGACGCCGCGATGAGCTCACTGGTCGAGGCCGCCTCCCGCGCGCTGGAAGCCTGCGCTCAGCCGGTGTCCCTCGCCAGCGCGCTGATCGTCATGGCCGGCGCCAGCTCACGGATGCCGGGCGAGCAGATCCCGGAGCGACTGGCCGGGATCGGCGTGCGCGGCCCGGTGCGGGTCGAGTCGGACCTGCTCGGCGCCTTCTGCTCCGGCACCATCCGTCGCGAGGGGTATGCCCTGGTCGCCGGCACGGGTTCGGTCGCCGCCCGGGTCAGGGCCGGCCGGCTCGACGCCGTCGCGGACGGCACCGGGTGGCTGCTCGGCGATGCCGGCTCAGGCTACTGGGTCGGTCACCGCGTGGCGACGGCCGTCGCCGCGGCGCTGGACGGCCGAGGCCCCGAGACCGCCCTGACCGGCGCAGTCCTCGACTCCCTGGGCCTGACCCGGTCACCGGTGCGTGCCGACGGACGCCCGCAGGTGCTCCTCGACCTGATGGACGAGCTGTATGCCCTGCGCCCGGTCCAGCTCTCCCGCTTCGCCCCCCTGGCGTTCCAGCTGGCCGATGACGACGTGGCCCACGAGATCCTCTCCGATGCCGCGGCCGCTCTCACGAACACGCTGGCGGCAGTTCACCAGCCCGGCCTCGACGGCCCCGTCGTGCTCGGTGGTGGGTTGCTCGTGCGGCCGGGCTCGCCGGGTGGCGACCACACGACATACCTGTCCCGGGCGCTGGCAACGACATTGGGCGACGCCGAGGTGGTCTCCGTGACCGGTGGCGTGCTCGGCGCCGCAGTGCTGGGGCTACGCAACCTCGGCGTCGAGGTCGATGCCGAACTCTTCGACCGACTGCGTCAGGACCTGTCCGGGTGGAGCGACACCGCCGAGGGCACAACCTAGTTTCGCCACCCTGCTGGACGAGGCCGGGCTCTCCGCGCGGGACATCGCCGACCAGCTCGGCAACCAGCAGCACGGGATGCGCGAGGCGCTGCGCACCTCCGGCCGGCTGGCCATGCCCCCAGGGTCGTGACGCGAGTGCGGCGAGCCCCGCACCGACCGTGTTCAGGAGCACATCGTCGATGGAGAAGACGCGGTCCAGCTGCAGAACGTACTGCGCAGTCTCGATGAGGACGGAGGCGACGCAAGCGAGCGCGAGGACGCGGAGCAGGGACGCCAGTGCCGGGAAGCGCAGGGCGCGAAGAGCCCAAGGGCCGCAAGACCCAGCAGGTTGCCGACGATCTGGTAGACCGGCATCGTCGCGAGGTCTCGAAAGGGGACCAGGCTCACTCCGGCCGTCGTGCCAGTGTGCGGCCCGGGCAGCATGGCGAGCCAGACGAAAGGCACAGTCCCGTAGACCATGCCGACCTCTGCCAGTGAGCGTCGCCGTGCCACCGAGGAAGCCATCCCGTGCCGGCGCCGATGTCCGGTCAGTGCGCACGCCATGAGCACCGCGAACGGCACGGCGGCGAGCACGACGAGCTCCACCACGCGGTAGGTGCCGATCCAACCGATCCCCATGTCCATGGACAGGTGACCGGGAGGTCGCAGGCGCCGGCCCTGTACAGGCCCTGGCATCACTTCAGCCTCGGATCGTCGGAGGGGTTGGCATACATCGCCGGGCACCCGTCCTTGGGAGCCTTCGGGCGCAGCTCGTAGTGCCATGGCTCGTTCTGGTAGATCTGGCACAGCCCATGGGCGGCGCCATGCCGGGACAGCCAGGCGTCGGCGCCGCCAGGTCCGAGGTCGACGGCGTCGCCGGACTCATGGACCGAGGTGCCGGGGCGGGCCACCCACCGGGCCGCGACATCCACCGACCCGTACTTCGCGACCGCTTGGTCGAACAGCCGCTCCTGAAACTTCTTCGAACGCCATCCGCTGCTGACGTGGAACTGGACCCCGTCAGCTGCCGCGTCCTTGGCGGCGGCGCGCAGCGCAAACCGAAGGGCGGGGTTCAGCCGGGTGATCGCGGGATAGGTGTTGTTGAAGACGGTCACGCCGTCGGGCAACTCATCGCCCGCGGTACCGACTCCCGCCTGGTGCCGGCGCTCAGGACGCGCAGGTGGTGCCATCGGGGGCCCGTCAGAAGTTGCGAGGGCAGGGTGTGGGTCGGCGAGGTGCGGGTCGGCGGAGCTCGTGGTCGGCGGGCGCGGTGACAGGTCTACGAACCGCGGCGGTGGCGTGCATGCCGTGAGGCCGGTGAGCAGCGCCGCGAGAGCGAGTCCCGCGGCCAGCGATCGGATGCGGGTCGCTTCCTGCTGGGCTGGCTGGCTGATGAACATGCCACCCAGTCAAGGCAAGCCAGCGTTGCGAGAGTGTATGGCGTTTTCGATATGCCGACGATACGTACCGGCTCACTAGCATCGGGGAATGCGAGTGCTGGTGGTCGAGGATGAGCCCCTCATGGCGGAAGCGATCCGTGACGGACTGCGGCTGGAGGCGATCGCGGCAGACCTCGCCCTGGACGGCGACACCGCGCAGGAGCTGTTGAGCATCAACACCTACGACATCGCCGTCCTCGACCGCGACATCCCGGGACCGTCGGGCGACGAGATCGCACGCGGCATCGTCGCGTCCGGCCGCAGGATGCCGATCCTGATGCTCACGGCCGCCGACCGGCTCGACGACAAGGTCAGCGGATTCGAGCTCGGCGCCGACGACTACCTCACCAAACCGTTCGCGCTGCGCGAGCTCGTGCTCCGGCTCAGGGCACTCGACCGGCGCCGTGCCCACCTCCGGCCCCCGGTGCGCGAAATCGCGGGGCTACGGCTCGACCCGTTCCGTCGCGAGGTCTACCGCGACGGCCGGTACGTCGCGCTCACCCGCAAACAGTTCGCCGTGCTCGAGGTCCTCGTCGCCGCGGACGGCGGCGTGGTCAGCGCCGAGGAACTGCTGGAGCGGGCGTGGGACGAGAACGCCGACCCCTTCACCAACGCCGTCCGCATCACCGTGTCGGCCCTGCGCAAGCGCCTCGGCGAACCTTGGCTGATCGGCACCGTCCCCGGTGTCGGGTACCGCATCACGACGGGAGCCGACGGTGGATAGGCCGGCCGGCTTGAGCGTCCGGCTCAAGCTGACGCTCAGCTACGCCGGATTCCTTGTCCTCGCGGGCGCGGTACTGCTTGCTCTCTGGCTGCTGCTGGTGCACTACTTCCCGCACGCAGTGATCGTCCGGGACGCCCGGTCGGGCATCGGAGGCGCGTTCGCACCCGGCCGCAGCTACACCCAACGTGCCTTCGGAGAGATAGCGGCCGTGACCTTGGGCTTCTGCCTGATCTTCGGTCTCATCGGAGGTTGGATCCTCGCCGGCCGGATGCTCGCGCCGCTCTCGCAGATCACCGACGCCACCCGCATCGCCGCACGAGGATCCCTCTCGCACCGGATCGCGATGGACGGCGCCAAGGACGAGTTCCGAGAGCTCGCAGACAGCTTCGACACCATGCTCGAACGACTGGAGGCCCACGTCGCCGAGCAGCGGCGCTTCGCCGCCAACGCCTCCCACGAGCTGCGGACCCCGCTCGCGATCACCCAGACTCTCCTGGACGTCGCACGCAAGGACTCGCACACCGACACCGCTGCCCTCGTCGACCGCCTGCAGAGCGTCAACACCCGAGCGATCAACCTCACCGAAGCGCTCCTCGCGCTCAGCCGCGCCGACCAACGATCCTTCACGCGCGAGGTCGTCGACCTGTCCCTGATCGCTGAGGAAGCTGCCGAGACCCTGCTACCCCTCGCAGAGAAGCACGGCACCCATGTCGACGTGTCCGGGGATCCAGCCACCACACTGGGCTCACGGGCGCTGTTGACACAGTTGACGACGAACCTGCTGCACAACGCGATCGTCCACAACACCAGTGGCCACGGCACCGTATGGGTGCACTCCATGCGCTACTCCGCCACGGTGATCCTCCGCGTCGAGAACACGGGGCCACCGCTGGCTCCGGGCCTGGTCGCCACGCTGGTCGAGCCGTTCCAACGTGGCACCCAACGCGCCCACAGCGATCAGGCGGGCGTCGGGCTCGGCCTGGCGATCGCCAAGCGGATCACCGAAGCGCACGAAGGCACCCTCACCCTCGCGCCACGGCCCGGCGGAGGGCTGTGTGTCACCGTCCGGCTCCCCGGCCGCGGGCCGTACCGCGCAGATGTAACACGTCGACGACCCTTGCTGTATCAGTGGACACCGTGCGGGCCAGGCATCCGCTCGACGCTAGCTATCCGTGGCGGCTCGGTCACGCTCGCCGAGGAGAGGACGTTGAGCACAGTTATCGTGCACCGCAAGCGGATCCTGGCGCGGGATTGTCGCCGGGGACGATCACTGGGGTGATCACCCCACGTGCCTGCCCCATTCTCGAGGTGCGGGCAGGCAACCTCGTTGCCGGGCGATTTCGCAACTGGCGCTGGCGTTACTCGGGTGAGAACGCGCCGAGCCGGCGTGTCGTGCGGCGTGTCGGGAGGTAACGCCAGCGCGAGTTTCGATCCAGCTGCTGGGCAGGCTCGCGGCGAGCAGCCCGGACCAGGTCGCGGAGCAGTACGCCGATCGGGTCGATTGGCGGCTGGCCGGGCCCTTGGATGAGCACGGCGCCGGCGTGCGTGCCTGGTCGGGCACCTGAGCCCGCCAGGGGCACTCGATGCGCTTCGCTACCTGACCTGACAGGTAATCGACGCACGGCCCATGGCCGGTCAGGGTGAGCACTGCCGGTGCCGGACCGTCCGGCCCGCCAACCCGAGGGAGACACACATGAGCACGTTCGAAGACGTGGCGCAGCGCTACATCGACGCCTGGAACGAGACCGACCCGGCCGTCCGCCGCGCGGCGGTGGACGCCCTGTACAGCGAGGACGCCCGCTACGTCGACCCGATGGCAGTCGCCGAGGGTCGGGAGGCGATCGCCGCCACCATCGGCGCGGTGCAGGACCAGTTCCCCGGTTTCGTGTTCCGCCTCACCGGACCGGTCGACGCCCACCATGACCAAGCGCGGTTCGGGTGGGAACTTGGCCCCGCTGGCGCGCCGGCACCGATCGTGGGGTTCGACGTCGCCGTCACCGACCAAGCCGGCCGAATCCAGACAGTGCTCGGGTTCCTCGACAAGGTCCCCGCCACCACCTGAGCGTCCAGGACGTTGGGTCCGGTTGAGCCCGCCAGCTCGCCGGCCTCGACGTCCTGGACCGTCTGATCCCGGAACAGGAGAGAGCTCGTCGGCAGGAGTGCACGATGCCACCAGAACCACGAGCTCCAGCACCCACCTGTTCCGGACCGTGCGCGCAGGTCGGGTCACTGCCGCCTCCCTCCCCCACGCCGCGGGCGGACCTTGGTCGCCATCCAGACCGACCTGACAGACGTGCGGAGAGGTGTGGATCGCACGCGCTCGGCCGGCTCCGGTTGGCCGACGGGAAAAGGCCACTGCTCATCGGCGTCGCGCAGCGCCTCCTGAGGTGACTCCGGCCACAGAATGAAATGGGGACAAAGCGTGAGAAGCCCCAGACACCAAGAAGCCGCAGGCCTGTGACCTGCGGGTTTGCTCCCCCGGCTGGACTCGAACCAGCAACCCTTCGGTTAACATGGTTGCCCATTCTCCGAGTCTCTGCCGATAGCCGTAATGCCCTCTGACGTGGGATGATTCGTGGTGCAAGGCCGGTTCGATGAACCGCAAATGACCATGATTGACCGGGCGGATTCAAGCGGTGGGTGCAACACCGTGTGGATCTGACTGTTCCGACAGTAGTTGGTCGAGGGCTTCGGCGGGGGTGCGCCAGCCGAGGCGTTTGCGGGGCCGGTCGTTGAGCTCGGCGGCGACCATGTCCAGGTAGCCCG
>NZ_SWMA01000069.1:0-4920 GCF_005222685.1 Segeticoccus rhizosphaerae | reverse complement strand
AGATCCCGCCGATGGCCGCCTACTTCACGAAGCCCCGCCGTTGGACCTCAAACCCCACCACCCCAAGGGACTCTCCTACCTGGAACACGTTCCCCCCGCGACAAGACCGCCAGCCTGCCAGCCGCGTGCCACCCCACAAACCTGCTCCACCGCGCACTGCTGTCGGCCGAACCACTCCGACAACCAGCCACCCCCACAGCGGGATCGGCGTGCGGGGAGGCGGAGACCAGCCCGGGCGTGCTGCGCTGAGAGTGGGGCGAAGAGATCATGGCTGTAGGTTCGAAAGGCGGCGGCATTCATCAAGGGAGACGGCCAGAACTTTCGGCCGGCGGTGAAGCACTACTGGGAGGACGACGCGATGAAGCATCCACAACCGCCAACCAACGCGCCGCAGCTGACCGCTGCACTGAAACGGCATTGCGCACAGATGGGCTACGTCGCCGGCGACCCCGCAACGAGGGATGGATATGTCGTCGTCCGCGTGTCCATCCCAAGTCGTCATTCGGAAGCGATTGACGCGTTCAACGGTGAAGTCTTCACCCTTGACCTTCCCGGGGGCTACGGCTGGACGGAGTTTGCTAAGCAGGGCGAGGACGAAGTCCAAGTGCTCGAGGACTTGTTGGCCTTCCTCGACGCCTACGACGATCCCTTGACCCGGGAGGTAGCGGTCGGACGCTGGCTTCGAGGTCCGCGGCTCGAACTCCACTTGAGCAACGGGGCAGTCCTGCGGCGTCGAGGATGGAGTAAGGGGCCACCTGACCACGACCGCTGATGGCATCCGCCTCGGCCGCGCTCCCCGCCCCACAGCGAGAACCATTACCGGCGATCTTGGCGGGCGGGTGGTTGATCGGTCAACCGCGTCCCGTAGGCCGATCCCTCTATGGGCGCTGCCCTGTCACCGGCTTCCAGCACGTCATGCCAGGCCCGATGCTCGTGAGCAAGATTGAGGGCCACCATGCATCCGCATCTGGGCAGGCATGAGCGCTCACCCGAACCTGCACCAAGCCCTCCTTTCGGTCATGCGCGACTCGGCGAAGGTTGTCCAAGAAGCCCATGCCGACTCACACGGTAGAGCGTCGACGCGTGAGTGCGGGCACTTGAGCAGAGATGATCCGCAAGCCCATCGGTGTTTGAGGGAGCGCCGGCACGCTCTCCCCGCCGGGTTCCGTGGCGGCGGTAACGACTGGATGACGAATGCCTCACGGCAGACCGTGCGAGCAGCGCCAGCGGGTAGTTTCACCACATTCGCGACCGAGGGCAAGGGGTCCAGATGGAGTCGCTTCGAAGTGCGCCGTTGTCGGTGCGGGAACTCATCTGGGAATTGTCCGAGGTCGAGGACGCGCTGCGGCAAGCGCGGCGACGGGAGAGGGGCCACGGCCCAAGCGCCATCGTGGAGCCCGACGTGGCCGACCTGGTCCATCGCGAGCAGGTCCTCGTGCACGAGCTGCGTCGACGCCGGGCTCGAGCCCAACCTGGGGGCTGGCGACCGGGCCGCTCCGAGCGGTCCCGCTGATCAGACGAACGTGACCGGTAGCTTATCCATGAGGAACTGCCCCTCGGGCATGCCATGGAGATGTCGCCTCCGGCAGGAGCTGCGATCGGTCGCGGTCCTGCTCACCTTCGTCGTCGGCGCCGCGGTTTTGCCCGCTTGTGCCTCACCTGATATCGGACCCGCTGCTCCCCAGCAAGTCCCCACCACGGCCGGTCCGGGCACCCGCGCGACCACCGGCTGTGCGCCCGGTCATGAAGCCTCGGGCTTCGCGCTCTCCTTCGACCTGAACGGCCACGGTGCGAGCACGCCCCGGCTGGCCGCACTCCACTTCATTCGGCAGGGCGGCACGCCAGGCTACGGCACCTCCTCAAGGCAGTGGACCGGTCACCGCGACGATGAAGGAGTCATGCTCCAGTCAGGGAGGGTCTGGCTGCATGCAACCCAACTGAACGACCACACGTGGACGATCGACAGCGGCCACCGCTGCCCCAAATCGTGAATGCTGCCGGACGCGTCCCGTAGCAGGATCCCCGACTGGGACGAGCCGGCATTGCTGGTTCCTGCCGGTCAGACAAGGTACATTGTCTATATGAGGATCGGTGGGCCAGCCCGGCGCCACGGGGTCCCCGACGGCGATATCGAACATGCCGTCCGCAACATGATGCGGCGGCACGAGATGGGTGAGGGCCTGAGCTTGCTCATCGGCCCGGCATCCGATGGCGCGTTGCTGGAAGTCGGAGTGCTGGACTTCGACGGAGAAGACCCGGTGGCCATCCATGCGATGGCGCTTCGGCCCAAGTTCTACCGGTTCCTCGGATGAGGAGGTGATCATGATGCGACACACAGACGAGGAGATCGAGCACGCCGCGGAGCGCTTTGACAAGCTCGCCGACGAGCTCGATCCGGCCACGGCGGAGATCGAGAACACCGAAGACCTCCGGATGGTCGCGGTTGTCGCGGAGGCGACGCGAGCCGACGAAGCGCGGCTTCGGGAGGCCGTCGACGTGGCCCGAGCGCACGGGCGGTCATGGAACCACATCGCTGTCGCGCTGGGAGTCTCCCGGCAGGCGGCCCGCCAGCGATTCTCCCGGCAAGAGAATGTCTCGTAGGACGATCCTTCACTGAGGCCGCTGTCAGACCGCGTTTCACAACTCGCGTCGAGGGTCAGGGGTAGCGTTCGGGGGTGGCAGATCGGCGGACGGTGTGGTTCCTGAGCCACCCGCAGGTCCGGGTCGACCCTGGCACTCCGGTGCCACAGTGGAACTTGTCGGAACTGGGTCGGGCGCGCGCTCGAGGTCTGGCCGGCGCGCCCTTCCTGGTTGTTGCATCGTCGGTGTGGACCTCCTGCGAGACCAAGGCGCGTGAGACTGCGCGGCTGCTGGCGCCGGCCGATGTCCCGGTCTTGGAGCGGGAGGATCTCGGGGAGAATGACCGCTCAGCTACCGGGTTCGTCGCTCCCGAACGGTTCGAGCATCTGGCCGAGGCGTTCTTCGCGTCCCCCCAAGTGAGCGTGTGCGGGTGGGCGACGGCAGCCGATGAGCAGCGCCGCATCATCTCCGCGGTCGACGCCGTGCTCGCCGACGAGCGAGCCGGCGATGGCGACGTCGTCGTCGTCTCTCACGGTGGCGTCGGCACGCTGTTGCTGTGCTCCCTGCTGGACCGGTCGATCACCCGCGCACTCGATCAGCCCGGTCAAGGTCACTTCTTCGCCTTCGACCGAGATCAACGCCACGTGCTCCACCACTGGCGACCCCTTGAAGACCTCGCCGCAGGCAGCCGTTGAGCGATCGGCATGCGGCGGAGTGATGGAGATGACCGGTATTCTCGCTGATGGGACGGCACCCTAGGAGGAGCATGCTCGGGCCGACTGATGATGCGAACCTTTACTGGGCTCGGCCGACAAGTCGGTTGGCCGCCGGAGTAGGGGCGTTGGTCTTGGCCGGGTCCAGCGGCCGGATGGACACCGGGCGGGCGGACATGCTGGCCGGGCGAGGGGTTACCGCCCTCGCGCTTCGCTGGTTCGGCGGACCCGGGCTCCCGCAGGTGCCTCGCGAAGTCCCGCTCGAGCTGTTTGGCCAGGCAGCCGGTCTGCTGGCCGAGGACTGTGACGCTATCTGCTTGATCGGGCTGTCGTACGGGGCCGAGGCTGCCCTGTTGACCGCATCGCTGGTCGGCGGCGTCAGCGCCACGGTCGCCATAGCGCCCACCGATGTGGCCTGGGAGGGCCACGTGGACAGGGAGGAGGATCCAGCGCGCAGCAAGTGGACCTCGGACGGGCGGCCTGTCCCGTTCGTCCCGCTGGACCGCTCCTGGCAGCCACCGGCCGGCAAGCCGGCGTTCATCGAGAGCTACCGGCGCAGCCGGCTACGTGCCGCCCCGGAGCAGCTGCGATTGGCAACCATCCCGGTCGAGCGGTTCAGAGGCGAGCTGGTGCTCATCGCCGGTGGCGACGACCAGATCTGGCCCAGCGTCGAAGCCTCGGCCAGGATCGTGGCACGCCGGGAGTCGGCCGGCCTGGGCACGGTGCTGGTGACCGACGACCGTGCAGGCCACCCGGTGGTGCTGCCCGGCGAGGTGGCACCCAACCCGAACAGGCCGTATCTCGTCGGAGGCGACGCCGGCGCAGCCGAGCGTCTCGGAGCCAAGGCCTGGCCGGCGATCAGCAAGGTGCTCGGGCTGCCCGCGGATGCATGAACAAAGCCGTAGGGACCCCCGCACTTACGCGCGCCACCTGTTCCGTGAGCGGATCGACCATCGGCTTCACGGTGTCGGCTTCAAAAGGCGCAAGAGCGACCAGTCCTGAGTGATTCAACGCTAGCCTGCGAACGTGGGTGCCGCCGACGACAAGCACGACCGCTCGCGTTATCGACTGCGACGTCCGCCCAAGCGAGAGCTCGTCATGCTCGGCGTCGCCGTGGTGTTGTTCCTCGGCGGCATTGCGCTGTCGCTCGGCGGTGTGCCCGGAAAGGTGCTGACGCTGCTCCGCACCGCGGGTCTGGTGCTTATCCTGGCGACTCTCTTCGTCCGCCTACTAACCGACCGCCAGCCGTAGGCACGCGCAATCTGACTCGGATATCGCGAGCCGGGCCCGGCGTAGAGAGCGAACCGTCCCGTCTGCCGAACCGCCTGCGGCCCCAGAACAGGCCGCGTCGCCCCCCGGAGCCCGGCTGGTTCCGGAGGTGCGCCATACGGGACGGCTTGGCACATGTCCCACCAGGGCGTCCGTTAGCCGATCGGCGTACGGCACAGGCGATTCCCGCTTCGGATCGTCTGTGCCGGGTCGCTTATATCAGCGCCAGGTCGAAGGCATCGCTGATGGCTCGAGCCAGTGCTGGTTCCTGATCGTCCAGAAGCAGGCCGATGGTGTCGCCGACCGAGCTCTTGCGAACGGTGGTGATGTTGTCGCAGCTGATGACACTGTCGTGGTC
>NZ_SWMA01000068.1:0-5271 GCF_005222685.1 Segeticoccus rhizosphaerae | reverse complement strand
CTGACCCAGCTTCGCACCCCCGAACCCCGCCGCCGCCCAGAGCCCGCCCGTTCACCCAACCCGATGAAACGGTGAGGCTAGAGGCCGGTCACGCGCATCGTGATGTTGATCCGCCCGGTGTCGAGTCCGCAGCCCTCGGGGGCTGTCCCCGGGTAGGTTCGTTGCACCCCGTGGTAGGCGAGTCGAGACGCACCGCCGAAGACGAAGAGGTCCCCGGACGCGAGATCGATGTCCTGATAGGGCTTCCCGCGGTTCTCGGTGTTGCCGAAGCGGAACTGGCAGGTCTCACCGATCGAGAGTGACACCACCGGCTCCCGCGCGCGTTCGTCCTTGTCCTGGTGCAGACCCATTCGGGCCCCGAGGTCGTAGAAGTTCACCAGCGCCGTGTCCGGGGTGTAGCCGTCAGCGGCGTGCGCGTCGCCGCTCACCTCCACCAGCGCCCGGCGCGCGAGCCGCACCATCCAGTCGGGGAAGTCGAGCACCCGGTGGCCGTTCACGTCCACTGCCTCGCGGGTGTACTCGTAGGGCCGCCAGTGCCATCCGAGGCAGACCGTCTTGACGCTCATCTCGTGACCGCGCACCTTTGCGCCCCGGGCCGGCACCGGTCCGGCTGCCCATTCGTGGTATCGGGCGACAAGCCAGCGCTGCTGCTCGAGGGAGAGCCAGCCCGGCACCCAGGTGGCGCCGGGTGTCAGTTCTCGCCTCGGCCGAGGGACGAGGTCGTCACCGAAGAGTGGCTGCATGGTGCCCTGATCTCCTGGACCGTTGTTCACGCGGCGTCATGAAAGACGAGACCGAGCGTATGCCGTTCGCCGGACCTGATGGCGGACACCCCGTGTCGCACGGGGGCGGCAGACCAGCCCCGCTTGGACTCCACGGGGCGGTCCCTCGTGGTGAAGGCGAAGCCGTGGCCGTGAGGGAGCAGGGTGGCGGTGCCGCGTGACTGGGCGCGCGGCCGCTGTTCGACCAGCAGGAACTCGCCGCCGGTGTGGTCGACCCCGGGCTCACCCAGGTTGATGACGACCTGCAGCGGAAACACCAGCTCGCCGTAGAGGTCGCGGTGCAAGGCGTTCCAGTCCTTCTCGCCGTACTTCAACAGGATTGCCGTCGACCTGGTCTGGCCGGCCCGGTGGCAGAGGTCGAGCCACTCGTCGAGGGTGTCCGGCCACGGTGTCTCCCGACCGAGCTTGGCCCACCAGTCGCGGGCGATCGGCAGCAGGCGGGGGTAGAGCGCCTGCTTCAGCCGTTCGATCGGCTCCGGGTAGGGCGTGCTGAAGTAGCGGTACTCGCCCCGCCCGAACCGGTAGCGTGCCAGGTCGATGGTGCTGCGGAAGAGCTCGTCGCGCGGGTAGAGCTCGCGGATCTGGCGGGTCTCCTGCGGCGAGAGCAGCTGCGGCAGCAGCGCCCCGCCGTACTCGTCGAGCTCGTCGGTGATCGCTGCCCAGTCGCCGGAGCCGACGCGTTCCCTCCAGACGTCGTGCCCGCCGTCACCCTCCGTCGTGGCCGTCATGCCGCGCGCTCCAAACCCAGCAGCGTGGTCTTGGCGTCCGGACCCCCTATGTAACCGCCCAGCGACCCGTCGGAGCGCAGCACCCGGTGGCAGGGGACGACGACGGGCAGCGGGTTGGTGGCGCAGGCGCTTCCCACGGCGCGAACTGCCTTGGGATTGCCCACCATCCGCGCCACCTCGCCGTAGGAGGCGGTGTGCCCGTAAGCGATCTCCGACAGGTGCTGCTGCACGGTCAGCCGGAAGCCGCTCGACAACGCGTGGTCCAGCGGCAGGTCGAATGCCGTGCGTCGGCCGGCGAAGTACTCGTCGACCTCTCGCGCCGCCGGGTCGAGCCGCTTCGGAGCACGCAGCACTCGTGGGCTCACCCTCTCCGAGAGCGCCTGGAGCACGAGGTCGTGGTCCTCACGGGCATAGGCGACGCGCACCAGCCCCTTGTCCGTGGCGGCCAGCAGCAGCGGCCCCACCGGGGTGTCGATCGTGGTATAGGCGACGTCGAGCAGGCCGTCGCGGCTGGCCTCGGCCTCGAGTCGGCGGTGCAGCTCGGTCATCCGGGCGGGGTCGCTGGTGTCGGTGGCGTCGTGCAGTGCTTGCACGAGCTCCGGTGTGGCGTCGTGGCTGTTGAGAGTGTTCATGACGGGTTCCTTCCTGGTGTGCCCCGTAGACGCACCGATCGGTCGAGACGTGAGCCGGTGTTCACCGTGGCTGCCCGGTGGCTGCCCGGTCCCACCGGGCGCGCAGGCTTCGGATGCCGTCGGCGGCGGCGCGCCTGGCCGCGTCGGTGCTGCCGCCGAGGATCGCGGCGACCTCGCGGTAGGGGAGGCCTCCGAGATAGTGGTAGGCGACTGCCTGCCGCTGCTTGACCGGGAGCTGACCCACCGCCGCCCAGATCCCGGTTGCCGACTCGTCGGGCAGGCCGAGCGTCGACTGCTCCTCGGGCAGGCGCTCGACCGGGACGGCGTGACGCTCCCGGCGGCGGGTCACGTCTATCGCCTTGCGGTGCGCGATCGTCACCAGCCAGGCCTCCACGTTGGCGTCGGCCGGCAGATCCGGCCAGGCCCGCAGCGCCGCGAGGAACGTCTCGGACCAGGCGTCCTCGGCGTCGGTGTGGGGGCCGAGCACGGCTCGGCAGACGCGCAGCACGGTCGCGCCGTGTCGCGCGACCACCTGCTCGAACGGTTGTTTGGTGTCCATCACCCGGTAGACGCTCCAAGGGCTGCGAACGTGAGAAGGGACCCTGGTCGCAAGCTACCCGGCCGCTCCGGGCGGTGCCGGTCCGGGACACTGTGCCCGACCAGAAGGCCGACATCGAAGGAGTCAGCAGCCATGCGAGCAAGAGAGCTGGGCGTGGTCATCGGAGACCACCCGACGGGACCGCTCAACGCGATTACCGACGTGGCCGGCGTCCAGGTCGGCCACGTCACGCTGGTCGAAGGGGATCACGATGCCGCAGATCGCGCGCCGGTCGTGCGCACCGGGGTGACCGTGGTGCTGCCCCACGGAGACATCTGGACCGAACCCGTCTTCGCCGGCACGCACCGCCTCAACGGCAGCGGTGAGATGACCGGTCTGGAGTGGGTGCGCGAGTCCGGCGAGCTCACCTCGCCGATCGGGCTCACCAACACGCACAGCGTCGGCGTGGTGCGCGACGCGCTCGTCGAGGCGCAGGTGCGCGAGCGGGGCGAAGGTCTCTACTGGTGCCTGCCCGTGGTCGGCGAGACGTATGACGGTCTGCTGAACGACATCAACGGGCACCACGTCGGGGCGGAGCACGTCGATGAGGCGTTGCGCGCCGCCCGGGGCGGGCCGGTCGCGGAGGGCTGCGTCGGAGGCGGCACCGGCATGATCTGCCACGGCTTCAAGGGAGGGATCGGCACCTCCTCGCGGGTGCTCGAGGTGAGTGGCACGGCATACACGGTCGGCGTGCTCGTCCAGGCAAACTATGGGCGGCGCGAACGGCTCCGGATCAACGGTGTTCCGGTGGGGGAGCGGATCGGCCCGGACGTCGTGCCGCTTCCGGGAGCACCCCGGGGTCACGCACCCGGGAGCGGGTCGATCATCGTCCTCGTCGCGACCGACGCCCCGCTGCTGCCGCACCAGTGCAGCCGACTCGCCCAGCGCTCGGCGCTCGCCGTCGGCCGGATGGGTGGTGTCGGGGAGCAGTACAGCGGTGACCTGGTGCTCACCTTCTCGACCGGCAACCGGGGGCTGCCCTCCTACGTCGCCGGGGAGGACCCGCGCAGCGCACCACCACCGGTCCGCATGAGCATGGTCGCCCCACAGTTGATGACGCCGCTGTTCGACCTGACCGTCGAGGCGACCGAGGAGGCGATCGTCAACGCGCTGGTTGCCGCGACGACCACCGTCGGGCGCGAAGGAGTGACCGCACACGCCCTCGACCACGACCTGTTGCGGGGGGCCATGGGCCTGGCCTGACAGCGGTATCGTCGGCCCCGGTGGACGCGGCACACCCGGGCCGCGGGCGGGGAGTGGTCCGATGAACGGTCAGGTATGAGCAGCAGGACGCGCAAACCCACCCGGGCTCGAGGTGCGTCCGTGAGCTGGGCGGATCGTGCACGACTGCTCGCCCCGGCCTTGCTCGCGTTGATCGGTTTCGCGGCAGCCGGTCGCCTCGCCGATGGCCTCGTGGTCGGGCTCGGCGCGAGCATCGCGCTCTTCGGCGCCGGCTTGCCCGCCGCGCGCCGGGCGGCCACCCTGGTCACGGCCGGGCTCCTGCTCCTGCTCGCCATCGCCACCGGTTACCAGGTCGCCGATGTCTTCCTCACGCTCATCCTCTGGAACCTCATCGTCGCGGTGCTGGCCACCGTCGTCGACGCGGCGCTGCCGCTCGGGGCCCCCGGCCCCTGGTCCCTGGTGCTCATGGTTGACGTGGGCTCGTTGCTCGGCATGGACCACCTCGGCCTCCGCACGACGCTGCTGCACGTCGGACTCGGTTGCCTGATCGGGGTGCTCACCGGTCTCGTGGACTCGCTGTATGTCGGGCGCCGCGCCACCGGAGCGTTCCCGCCCACCTCGCGGCCGGTGGGGCTCCGGCCCCGGGCATGGGTGGCGTCGTGGAAGTTCGTGGAGGTCTACATCGCGGTGCTGTTGGCGAGCACGTTCACTCACGCGACCGCCGACCGGCACCCGTTCTGGCCAGTGCTGCTCGTCGTGCTCGTGCTGTCCGGCGGCGGAGGCCGGGCACGGCTCGTGCAGCGCGCCGTCCGGTGCCTGGTGGGTGCCCTGGTCGGCGTCGTGGTGTTCGCGCCGCTGTCCCGGCTGACCTTGCCGACCGGTGTGCTGGTGGCTCTCGTCTGCGTCCTGGGTCTGCTGGCACTGCGGTTCGTGGCCGATCGCGAGGTCCCCGGTGCGTTCCTGGTCACGTTGCTGGCCCTGACCGTCACCCTGCCCCTGCTGCCGACCGCGTCCCCGATGACGCTCGGACTCGAGCACGCGGCCGACGCGCTCGTGGCCGTGGGCCTCTCGCTGGTCATGATCGTGCTGGTCCGGCCGCTGTCCCGCATCACCATGAAGCACCTCAAGTAGCCACCGGGGCGGCGCGCGGGGCCGGGCGACGGCCCGTGAGGAATCTTCGAGAGGTTTGGTGCCCGCCTGGGGGCGGCGGATTCAAGCGGTGGGTGCAACACCGTGTGGATCTGACTGTTCCGACAGTAGTTGGTCGAGGGCTTCGGCGGGGGTGCGCCAGCCGAGGCGTTTGCGGGGCCGGTCGTTGAGCTCGGCGGCGACCATGTCCAGGTAGCCCG
>NZ_SWMA01000067.1:0-6507 GCF_005222685.1 Segeticoccus rhizosphaerae | reverse complement strand
TGCCGATGCGGCGCCGCCTGCGAACGGGACAACACCTCCAACGCCTCACGCTGACCAGCCGACATCTGCAACGGGGACGCGGGTGAGCTCATAAACGCCAGTCTACCAACGCACCACCCAGTTATTTGCGAGACGCACCACTAGGAGATCTTCTGCCAACGACCAAGCGATCCCGTATCGAGCTACATGTATGGGTGCCACTCAAGCGGGATTGCAGTAGCGGTAGGTCCTTGGGTGAACTCGACCCGTAGCGTCCCCGCGAACCGCACCTGAAGCGCTCTCTCGTCGTCGACAGCGGGGACGTCCAAGCTCTCTTCGGTCACATGCTGGTGCGTCAGGCTGCTGCCCATGCGAATTCAGTCCGGCACATCCATCAGGCGGAGGTCGTCGCCCGCCTCGCGGTGGAGTGACGCATCTTGCGTCAAGTCGACTTCTGGGAGGTCGGCGAGCCCAACTGCGGCCGTAGACCCTCTTGTGGCAGTCTCGTCGGCAGTACGGATGGCATGGATGCCAGCCTGAGCCGAGCGAGAGGTAAGCCGTGAGCATCACTGGCCTCCACATCCCTTACGGCCACGAGCGCTTGGCCGCGGTCTCGGTCAACGAGCGCAACGCGATGTCCTATTACCCCTACGTGCAAGGCGGCCCTGTGGAGGCTGGGCATCTCAAGGTCCAGGGTCTGGACTTGGCGGTGTATGTGAACTCTCGCTACGCCGAACTTGACGAGTCGATGATCAACCCCCGAGCGTCCGCTCTATTCGAGATGGCAGGGGTCGGAATGTTTGGAGGGGCAATCCGCGGAGATGCACTGGCCTTGCTCCCCCCTGGAGCCGAAGACTATGAGCGTTCCATGCCTCCCAAGGTGCTTGCCATCTTCCTCGCGACCGACGGCGAGTGACGCTGGCACCACCTACGGTCAGTAGCGGCGGTATGACGCATCGCATGCGCCAACAGAGGCCAGTGAGAACTTGCGCTCGGCAGACCGAGGGCACGTGTCCGCGGGCCGCTGCTCGCTCAGCCTTCCTCGTCGTGTTCCTGGTCGTTCCTGTGGCGGCGGAGCGCTCGCCCGGCCATCCCGCTGGAAAGCTTGTCCGTCACTGATCTCGCCCGGTCGAGGGTCTCGCTACTGACGCGCCTGGCGGTATCGACGCCCTCCGTTCCTGTCTCGAGTACGTTGTCCCTCATCTCCGCCGCCGCGTCCGCCCATCGTCTCGCCTCCAACGATGCGTGGCTATGCTCGATCCCGAGCCGTCCGTGGAGGTCAACGATGGCGGTGGTGACGTGGTTGCTGGACTGCACCACCGCCCGAGATGCGGTCGGGTGCAACAACACCTTGGCGTTCGCCGTGCCAGCGGCCGCGTTCAGGCGGGCCATCAGATGCTCGGTGCTGCTTGAGATGCGTTCCAGTCGGTTCTGCCGGGCAGCCCTAAGCGCGAGGCGATGCTGGTCAAGCTCATCTGGAGACGCGTCCAGGACGCGGTCGAGCTCGAGCACAGCGATCGCGTCCTGCAGCTGGACACAACGGGCCAGAACTACGAGCCACTCCTGAACCTGCGATTCGGCTTCCTTGGAGGTTTTAGCGAGCTCACCGATCTTGGCCTTGTGCTCCACCTTCTCCGCGAGTGCATCGAGTTGGCGCAACGCGTAGGCTTGGGTCCGCGCGATGGTCATCGACGTGGCCTGGACCTTTGACCAGGTGACTTCGGAGACCCGGCCGACGTGCTCTCGAACGGTCATGGCGTCCTCGATCACGAAGTCGACCCCGATCATGTCCGCCAGCACCGCGTCCTTGTGGGCGCGCAGCACGTCGTCGACCTTTTCGTCGATCGTGGCGAGATAGGTGGTGATCTCGTCCATGGCCTGTTGCATTGCGAGTTGCGCCATGATCCCCGCCGCGCCAGCCAGAAGGGCCGGGTTGGACAGTACCGATCCGGGGCCCTTCGCGAATTCGACGAAGCCCTTGACCTGACCCTTGCTCCCCTTCAGCACGCCCGAGCTGAGGCCGGTCTTGGAGCTCGTCCTCAGCCCGTGCTTGCTGACAAGCTCTGCTGACTGTTTGGTCAACTGCACCCAGCGTCCTGAGTTGGCGGCAATCTCGGAACCCGCCTGCGCGGCTCCTGCAACGGAACCCATGGCCGGCGCGAGCCGTCGCAGCCCTAGATCCCTTGATGGCAGTCCCTCGGATACGAGGAAGCGTTCGACAGCCGTCGGACTACCGATGACAGCGAGACCATCGCCGTCACTGATCAGCTGAATCTCGCTCTCCATCATCGCTCCTGAAGCGTGGGCAAGGGGGCCTTCCGGTGCACGGTACCCTTCGTGATCGAAGTGTAGGGTAGCGAATCGCGGGCAGACACCTCCCACTCTGCCAGGGTGGCGGGCCCCCCGCTCTACCTCACAAGACCGCTGCGCGCCGCCGTGTCCAGCAGACCGCCCTCGGTAGAACCCGCAGCGGCCGAGGTCGTAACACCCGATCAACCTCGGAACCGACTGCCCGCCCCGCCACTCGCCTGACCGTTTCGCGGTGGAATGACGCGGCCTCGACTTGCCGGATTGAGCCAGAGGCCCCGGCGCATCGCTATGCGGTCTTGTGGATGCCTGTGCGCCGGAGACCTGGGTGAGGTCGGGACACCGATAAATGAAACGAGCGCGGATGCCCCCGATGTCGAGGTTCACGCAGCCAGGCTCGACGCTTCCCGCGGGCCCTTCCCGGGAATCGAGCCGGACGGGTCTACTGGGACGCCCCTTCCGTCCGAGCGCAGCTTAGGTCGGTTCGCCTACGTGTGCCGCGTTTGCGGTTGGTCAAGTGGGATGCCTGTCCAACGGGGGAGAGGTTTATGGCGCTGGGCCGAAGCGCTCCTGCCAGCGATAGAAACCGTCGATGCGCCACGGGTCGGTCCCGGTGTTGTACTTTCACCTGATGAGCCAAGCGTTGTGGCCGTTGCCGGACCGAGAGCAGGACGCTCGTCCCGAGTTGCTTCTGATCGGTTCGCCGCACCTGGCCAACCCTCACCGTGACCTGGCCAACAACGTCATTCCGGATGTACTCACCACTACCCGCCAACACGAGATTGAGGAGCTGGTCGACGGCCTGGCCCAGTGGAAGCCCACCCGGGTGGCGGTGGAGTCGACAGCCGCAGACCAGGATGGCCTCGATGAACGGTTCAGCGAATACTGTGCTGGCCGGCTGTCTTTGACGGCCAGTGAGAACGACCAGATCGGACTGCGACTGGCGAGGCGGCTGGGACTGCCGCGCATCCATGCTGTGGACTGCTTCGACACACAGCCGGGTACCGATGCCGACTACGACTTCGCCCGCTGGGCGCAGGAGCACGGCATGAGGGAGCGACTTGACGCCCTCATCGCCACCCAGCAGGTTGAGGCCAACGCCACGAGCAAGGACATGACATCCACCAGCGTCAGTCAGTGGTACCGGTCGATCAATGCGCCGAGGACGCGGCAGTTGATGCATCGCGTCTACTACGACATTGCGCTCATCGGGGACGAGTCGTACACGCCAGGGGTCAACTGGGTTGCCGGGTGGTACGCCCGCAACCTGCGCATCTTCGGCCACCTGCTTCGAGTCTGCGAGCCGGGTGACCGCCTCCTGGTCCTGTACGGCGCCGGCCACACGTACTGGCTCGAGCACTCCGCCAGAGAAAGTGGTCAGTTCACTGTGGTTGACCCGCTCGCCTGGCTTCCCGCCTAGTACCTGCCTGACGGTGATCGGGTCTGGAACCAGGACCGGTCACCGCGGACTACCAGCAGGGACGCAGCGATGTGGAAGCAACGTGCCGGTGGGCCCAGCTCATCGGCGGGCTGGACGGGAACGGCCGGGATGGCGGCGGTCGAACTGTGCTGGTCGCGCAGGCCGATGATCGTCTCGTCGGGTACGTGATGGTCCGCCCGGGTCGACGCCCCGGGATGGAGGGATTCATCGAGTTGATGTCGTTGTAGTGGCCCTGAGCTGCATGGCACCGGCGTGGCACAGGAGTTGGCCCCCCGCGGGCTGCCGGAGAGGCCCCCTTACCTGTGGGTGCTGGACGGCAACCGCAGAGCGCAAGCCTTTACCGCAAGCTTGGCTACCAGTTGGAGGGCGCCAGCAAACCGCACGAGCCGAGCGGAACGGTCGAGGTACGCATGGTTCGACACTGACCGGTTTGCGCGACGTAGCGGGCCCGCAGGTCGATCGGTGTACGTT
The DNA here is from genome assembly GCF_005222685.1 of Segeticoccus rhizosphaerae. Classification (NCBI taxonomy): domain Bacteria; kingdom Bacillati; phylum Actinomycetota; class Actinomycetes; order Micrococcales; family Intrasporangiaceae; genus Segeticoccus; species Segeticoccus rhizosphaerae. The sequence continues at coordinate 2,309 of NZ_SWMA01000067.1, read as the reverse complement.
CAGGCTCCGCGTGACGATCCTGAAACGACGATGCGGTGGTCCGTATGGCATACCTCTCCGGACACCCTGGCTCGGAGCGCAAGCGAGGCCTGCTGGCGCCAGTCCTGTCGCCGCTGGACGTTCCGCTTGCGGACGCGTGGGGCCTGGGGTGAAAGGATGCTCCGGTGCGTTCCCCGCAGACACTCAGCGAAGCCGACCGACGGATCGTCGCAGGGTGGGCGGCCGATTGCGCGGAGCACGTGTTGGAAGAGTTCGAGGTGGCAGTTCCGGGCGATAGCCGGCCCCGTGACCTGGTTGCCCGGACACGGGCGTTCGCGCGAGGCGAGCTTGATGCCGCTGAGGGGATCCGCCGCCGCTTCGGGGGTGGTGTACCGACGCGCGAGCTGCAGGTTCCCGCTGCCGCAGCGGCTGCTCGGGCGGCCGGACAAGCCGCCGCCATCCCTCACATGGGCGCTCATGCCCTCGGTGCCGCCGCATATGCCGCGAAGGCCACTGGACTGGGCGCGCCCGTCCAGGCAGATGCTGTGAGTGCGGAAATCCGCTGGCAAGTCGATCACATGTCTGCGGCGGCACGAACGGCACTGCGGCTGCTGCCGCCCGTGGGAGAGAATCGCTCTGGCCCTCTTGGACCAGGACTGCTTGCATCCGGTCTGCTCGGCGAGATCATCGGTGCCCTCCAGGGGTGCATCGCCGCCGACGACCACACCTGCACGAAGCGCCAGTGATCGATCGGCTTGTGGACGCGGCCACATCGGGGGTGCGCCGTATAGGACACCCCTGCGGGCACCGGCCGCTATGCCCACGACTCGGTCCGAGATCGCCGCATCCGTCGCCGCTGATGATTTCTCCTGCGGGACGCTGCGCAGCGGGCCGCGTCCGGTCGAAACGTCACCGGCCCTCCCCGCCCTATCGGTGCACAGGTTTTGCTACTCGTGCACACCAAACTCCATCTGCACGAGTGGCTTTGGTGTGCACGGCCGGCCCACGACCACGCGCGAGAGCCGAGTTGCGTCCGCAGGACGTCGTAGCAACCGGACGGGGACGGCGTCAGCCAGGCGGACAACCTCGCCCGATCGGTAGCGTCAAATCTCGGTGATGACGACCATCGGCGGACGTCACGACCAGGGTCACACAGGACGGCCCTTCCACCACGATCCCCCCAGGAAATCCCGCCGTTGCCGCACCACATCCCCCAACCGTCACCTCGCGCCTGGCCCCGGTGACCATGGACATCCCGGTCAAGTCAGCGCTGCCCCACTCGCCCCAGGTCGTATAGAACAAGGCGGCCGTCGCCGGAGACTGGACCCGAATCCGGGTACCGGCGTTGGCCGCCTTGGTGGCGTACAGCACCGACTTGACCAAGGTTGACCCCCGATAGGACGGCCCAACCGAGGTCAAGTCGATAGCCCTGAGAACATCGCTTCGTCCCCATAGCTCGGACATGAGCCCGAGCAGCACCGGTGCTGAACCTGATGGGGTGGCCAGGTTGGTGGCCCCGCTGCTGCACCGCAGGTGAATGGCTGCACCGGTCGTTGACGACGTTGGCGACGGCGCAGCTACGGACAAACTCGACGCCCCGCTACCCATCGACATCGCGGACGACGGGCGCGAACCAGTAGTCGGCGCAGTCGTGTAACTACCCACCACAGCGGTCGCCAACACCAGCCCGGCAACCTGCCAGATCTTGCTCAGTCGTCTGAGCCGGCCCACCCAGACATTATGCGCCGCCCGGGGAACGTCCTGCGGCGTTGACAGCGACGCCAACCGTTGGCCTGCAAACCAGATCTCCTCGCCGGATACGGATCGACGACCGGGACGATCGCTCAGCTCACCGCGCGAGGAGGTGCATACCAATTGGTTGACGCGCCGGCTACACTAGAGCCGTGACGACACAGATTGCTATCCGCCTCGACGACGACGAGCTCGCGTCTCTGGACGCCGAGGTCGCCCAAGGCCACGCCGCCAACCGCTCTGAGGCCGTCCGCCACGCTATTGCGCGCCTCCAGCGTGAACAGCGCTACCAGCGCGAAGGCGCCATCTTGACCGAACTGGTCAGGCGTGGCGAAGCCGTCTACCCGGATCTCGACAGTCTGCTCGACCCGCCCCACCCCGCGTTGGATTGATGCGCACCATTGCGGCTTGGCCTCAAGGGGTGACTGCAACACCTGGCGTTGAGAGGTGTGCAGATGAGTGCTCGTCGGGGTAGTCCGCGGTTGCCGGTTGAGGTGGAGTATCGGTTCTGGGCTCAGGTCCGCGATTGCCTGACGGTTGAGCAGGCCGCGGTGGTGGTGGGCGTGTCGGCGACCAAG
>NZ_SWMA01000066.1:0-6942 GCF_005222685.1 Segeticoccus rhizosphaerae | reverse complement strand
TGAGCACGCCGCCATCGACAGCGGCGAGTAGGGCACCGAGGACCCCCTCAAAGCCCACCACCCCGCGGGGCTCTGTCCAGATGACGGCATGCCCCATCATCCCACACTGTCAATGAACTAATGACGCACGACACTAGGTGTCCCGTTTCGGAGGCTCGAGATCGCCGAAATCTGGTTCATCGCCTCGGCGCCCTCGGTCAGCAGCGGACGCAGCTGCTTGCGGTAGACAGCCTCGGTCACGACGGGGCCGCGGTGGCCGACGAGCCGGGCGATGTCCTCGAGCGGGACGCCGGCTGCGGACATCAGGGAGACGAAGCTGTGCCGCAGCCGCGAGGCGTCCGGGCCTTGGGGTCCAGGCCCGCGGCCTCGCACACGGCGCGTAGCTGTCGGCGCACGTTGACGGCATCCAGCGCCGTCCCGGTGCGGCTGGTGAAGACCAGGTCCGTGCGCTGCCACGGCTGGCCGGCGCGCTCCCGCTCCTGTTGCTGTGGGACCGCGCCGAACCGATGCTACCCAAGGCCCCAGGCGGGGGTCTGACAATGAGGACGACGACCTGGTACGCGCCTGGATGACCTCATCTTAGGTCTGCCACCATCGAGGGTTGGACTATTCCAGGATCCCTCCCGGCATGGGTGAGATCGGCATGATGTACCTCGACTACGCGGAACTGGGCGAGCCCCCTTTGGGGGTGTTCGAGGCGAAGGAGAAGCCGCAGAGAGACCCCAACGAATACCGCTTCAGGCTGGCCAAAGCGCGACGACGAGTCATTCGGGAGCGTCTGCATGAACTGACCACGAGTATTGACCGAATCTTGCCGCGGATGCTGAAGGGCGTAAGACGTGGCGACGATGCGCGGCTAGACGATCCACGAGTGCGCCAGATTTCGGATCCCAACTCGGAGATTGAGCGGCTCATGGACGATACGGCGGCGCGCGTTGGCCGATGGAGCGACTTGCATCGTCACATCTACTTTGGGCAGGATCGATCTGCGAGGCGGTCGCCGTGATCCGGGACGCAAGCAGGGCCGTCGACGGCGGCCGCCTAACCGAGTATTGCGACGAGGGAGTGTGCCTGTGAGCGTTCGGGTCGACGGAGAGCGACTGCTGCGGGAGCTGGCCGAGCTGGCCGAGTTCGGCCGGGATCCCGCCGGCGGGCTGACCCGCACGTCTTTCTCCGCCGCCGACGGGCAGGCTCGTGCCTGGTATGCGGCTAAGTGCGAGGAGGCTGGGCTGGAGGTCCGACTGGACGGCTTGGGAAACATCGTGGCCGGCTTGCCGGGCGGCGACGACGAGCCGGCGGTCTGGAGCGGCTCGCATCTCGACACGGTGCCGTGCGGCGGAGCCTTTGATGGTGCCCTGGGCGCGGTGGCGGCGCTGGAGTGCGTGCGTCGCCTTGCCGAGACCGGCCGACGGTCGCGGCGGCCGGTGCGCGCGGTGGTGTTCTCCGATGAGGAGGGCAACTATCACCATCTGCTGGGCTCGACGGCGATTCGCCGCGGTTTCAGCGAGTCGGAGCTCGCTGCGATGACCGGGCGGGACGGTGACCGGTTGGTCGATGCGCTCGAGGGCTGGGCCTGGGCGCGGGGCTCTCGGACCGGCACCCGTGTGGATCCGGCCCGGGTGCACGCTTTCGTCGAGCTGCACATCGAGCAGGGGCCGAGGCTGGAGCAGCACAGTGTCCGCATCGGTGTCGTCACCTCGATCGTGGGCCTTGGCGGGGGGCTGGTTCGCTTCCACGGTCGGGCCGACCACGCGGGCACCACGCCGATGGACGCGCGCGGCGACGCGCTGCTGGCCGCGGCGCGGTTCATCGGCGCCATGCCGGATCTGGCACGAAGCTCGGGACCGGCCTCGGTGATCACCACCGGCCGTGTGCGGGTGCAGCCGGGCGGCTCCAACCAGGTGCCCGAACTGGCCGAGGTGAGCCTGGACTTCCGCGACCCGTCGCGCGATCGGGTGGCGGCGATGCTGGAGGCGATCGACCGCACGGCGCAGGAGGCCGCGGCGGCGTACGGGGTGACGGCCGAGTGGGACGCCGACGAGATCGTCGACCCGGTGCCGCTCGACGAGGGTATCCGCGAGATCATCCGAGCCCGCGCCACCGACCTCGGCCTGAGCAGCACGGACATCCCGTCCGGCGCGGGCCACGACTCGCAGAACATGGCCCTGCTGGCGCCGACCGCGATGATCTTCGTCCCTAGCCGCGACGGTCGCAGCCACGTCCCGGTCGAGTACACGACCGATGAGGATGCCATCGCTGGTGCTGACGTGTTACTCGCCACGCTCGCCGAACTCGCCGACTCGTGACGGCATAGCTGCCCGCACCCGGGGCGGTGGCCGCGATCTCCACGAGCCGTCCGTTTCGTCAAGTGGCTTGGCCCGCTGATCCGCGCGAATGTTGGCCGGGCCGGACCTGACTTCTTCGTGACCGCCGCCGACCTTCGCTCCTGGGAACGCCGTCACGGCCGTATCCCCGCCTTGGGGTGCGTGCTGCTGCTGACCGGGTATGCACCGCTCTTCTATCAGGGCAGCGGCGCCCACTCCCCATATGTGACCACGCCCGCGCCGGGCCTTTCCGGTGCGGCGGTGGACTGGCTGTTCGCCCAACGGTCCATCATCGCCACCGGGTCGGACACCCTCGGACCGGACGCCACGATGGACGCGAGACTGCAGGCCACGACGCGCACCTTGTTCCACGGCGGCATCACGTTGGAGAACGTCGGGCCGGGCCTGTCGCGGATGCGACCGCACGGCGACTGGATCGCGGTCAACGGCAACCGGCCCGCGTTCAGCGGGTTCCAGATGGGATTCACCGGCTACACGACAGACCGACGGCACCGGCACTAGACCTCCCCGCAACGAGCTGGAGCGTCACCCACAGCCGGTGGAGCGCTGGAGGTCGGAGCGGTGCTCCCGTGCGGAGCACTGGGTCTGGGCGGCGGCATCCCGCAGATAGAGCGTGATCTCGCGCAGAGCGCGGATGAAGTCGACGGCGGCGGTGGGGGAGGCGGCATCGGTGTAACAGCCGCGTTCGTAGTCGCGCAGCGCGGCGAGGGCTTCGACCATGGCGTTGTGTCGGTGCCGCAGGGTGGGATGGTTCGCACGTCGAGGACGAACCGGTCGATGAGCTGCTCGACCCAGCTGCCGAGACGAACTGGGGGGCTCGGCATACCGGCTGCCGTCTCGTCGTCGGGGATCAGGTCCGCGTGGCATGGGCACGCCGGATCACCGCCTCCAGCGCAAGTTGGTCGGCCGTGAGTCGCTTCGCGTCGGGACTGTGGGGCCAACCGGAAAGAGTCAGCACGATCGGTGGCGCGGACCGCAGCAGCGGTATGCCGGTGCCGAACGGCAGGATGCGTAGCTGGGCGGGCTCCAGGATGGGCACCTGGTGCGGGGAGGTGGTGCTGGAGTGTTTCCCGTCCGGCCCTGTAGAGGTGGTCCGTTGCTGGTCGGTGTGTTGGCCGATGAGTTTGGCCAGGTCGTCCAGGTCGCGGGCGTTGGAGCCGCCGCCGAGGGTGAGTTTGACGATGGCGAAGTCCCAGATCGCGCCGGCGGCGTGTTCGCTCCAGACGGCGGCGGTCCTGGGCGAAGGACTGCAGCACGACCAGGGGGTTTGATGCCGGTGCCGCCGCCTTCGGACATTAGCGAGGTCAGCGGCGACCGCGTTTGTCGGCGTGATGACGGGCGCCAGCTCCAGGCGAAGCGTGTCAGGGTGCGACGCGTGATGGATCGGGAGGCTGCGAGAGGCGGAATTCGTCGGCGCGGGGGCGCATGAAGGCCCAGTAGAGGACTGCGGGCACGATCAGTCCCAGGATCCAGGAGATGTCGGCGCCGCCGAGGTGGGCGACCATGGGTCCGGTGTAGAAGCTGGTGCTCATGAAGGGGATCTCCACGGCGATCGCCGCGAAGTACGCCGCGAGCGCTTCCCAGCTGGCGCCGCCGTAGATGCCGTTGGGCTTGAAGATTTGCTCGATGTCGTATTGCTCTTTGCGAACGAGGTAGAAGTCGACCAGGTTGATGGCCGTCCAGGGGATGACGAAGTAGGCGAGGAAGAGGATGAAGTTCTCGAAGTTCTCCAGGAAGTTGCCTTGTCCCGCGATCGCCAGGATGGTCGAGATCGCGGCGACCGCGATCGTGTAGGCCGCACGGGTGGTCCGGTTGACCCCGTGTGACTTGGCGGCGGTGGCGATGGTGGTCCAGGACATGAAGGCGCCGTAGAGGTTCAGCACGTTCACCGCGATGATCCCCAGGATGATGATGATCTGGAACAGCCAGTGCACGGCTGCCGGGGACAGGTCGACGATGAAGGAGACGGAACCGCCGTTGAAGGCTTGGTTGGCGACGGCGACGGCGATGCAGCCGAACCCGATCATCCAAAAGGAGCCGATCGAGCAACCGGCGTAGCTCCACCAGAAGACGGTGCGGCTGGAGGTGTCCTCGGGAAGGTAACGGGAGTAGTCGGCGACGTAGGGTGCGTAGGTGATGGTCCAGGTCGCGGCGATGGCGATGCCGAGCCCGAACACCCGGCGGAGAAGTGGCCGCCGTGCCAGACGGCTGCCACGTCGTGGTGGACGAAGAGCATGATGGTCAGGTAGACGAAGCCGAGCCCGCTGATCAGGCTGACCCACCGCTCGACGCTGTGGATGAGTCGATAGCCGAAGATCGCCACGACCGTGCAGATGGAGGCGATGATGATGATGGTCGGTTTGACCGGGATGTGCGTCAGCCCGGTCAGGGCCTGCCCACCGAGGACGCTGCTGCTGGCGAAGAAGCCGATGTACATGAGCAGCACGATGACAATGGGGACGGCGGCGCCGTAGTAGCCGAACTGGGCACGGCTCTGAATCATCTGCGGGATGCCGAGCTTGGGGCCCTGCACCGAGTGCAAGGCCATGAAGATGGTGCCGGCCGCGACGCCGATGAACGCGGCCAGAATGGCCCAGGGCAGGGATAGCCCGATCACCACAAGCAGTGCGCCGGTGACGATCGCGGTGACCTGCATGTTGGCGGCGAACCAGACGTTGAACAGGCTTTCAGGATTGCCGTGTCGTTCGTCGGTCGGGATGAAGTCGATGCTGCGGTGTTCGACGGTGAGTGTGTGCTCTGGGCGCGGTGTCTGGTCGGTGCTCATTGCGGTTCCTCCTGTGTCGCGGCCGGGGCACGTCGCTCGTGCTGTCGGGTCATCACGGTGACGATCTCGTAGGCAAGGTTGGCCGCGGCGATTCCGGTGACCTCGGCGTGGTCGTAGGCCGGTGACACTTCGACGATGTCGGCTCCGACGAGGTGGGCCTGGTCGAGCCCACGGACGAACGCGAGCAGCTCCCGACTGGTCAAGCCTCCGGCCTCGGGCGTGCCGGTCCCGGGGGCGAACGCTGGGTCGAGCACGTCGATGTCGATCGACAGGTAGACCGGCGCGGTCCCGACCCGATCCAGGACCTGCCGGATCTCCGCGTCGACGCCGATCCCGTCCAGGTCCCGGGCGGGCAGGATCGTGTAGCCGAGGTCGGCATCCTCGGTCAGGTCGCTGCGCGCATACAGCGAGTCGCGAATGCCGACATGGGCCGACTGGCCCTTGACCACCAGCCCCTCCTCCGACGCTCGGCGGAACGGGGTGCCGTGGGTGTAGGGCTCACCGTAATAGGTGTTCCAGGTGTCCAGGTGGGCGTCGAAGTGCACCAGCGCCACGGGCCCGTGGACCTTATGCATAGCCCGGAGGGCAGGCAGGGCGATCGTGTGGTCTCCGCCCAGGATGACGACTGGTCGCTTAGGGCTTGCAGCGAGGCGAGACCGCTTTCGATTTGCTCGAGCGCCTCAGTAATGTGAAAGGGGTTGCAGGGGATGTCGCCGGCGTCGACGACCTGTGCCCCATGGAACGGCTCGCTGTCCAGCGCGGGGTTGTAGGGGCGCAGCAGGCGAGAGGACTGCCGGATGTGAGATGGCCCGAACCTGGCGCCCGGACGGTAGGTGGTGCCGGCGTCGAAGGGGACGCCGACAAGGCTGATGTCGAACTGGCGTACGTCCTCGAGCCGGGGCAGACGCGCGAAGGTCGTATGGCCGGCGAAGCGTGGGACCTGAAGGCCGTCGACGGGGCCAACGACACCGTTGCTGTAGGTCACGCGTGCTTCGTCCATGGTCGCTCCCTGGTGGGTCGACCCGTGACGCGTGCGGTCCGCGCGTAGGCGCGGCTCGGCTCCTTGTCGATTCAAGCACCGGACGTGTGCATCCCGCTACAAGAGACCTCCGTCCCGATCTTGCGCCAGCCCACTTGGGTCGACCCTGGCCACGCAGCGTGGGCGCACCTCAGGCAAGGACCGAGCTGTCCGAGCACCGGTTGGACGCTCGCGTCTGCGCTTCTCTCTCCAAGAAACCGCAGGACTGCTTGAGATCGGCAGGCACCGGCACCCACCCGCCCGGCGCAGCCGCGGCCTGCAGCAGCAAGCAGCAGTCAAACTCACCGAGGTCGAGGGTTCGAGGCTCAAGCAACGCAAGGTTTTGCCAACCTCGCACCGGCGCTGACCGCCGGCGGCTCCTCGCTCGAGGAGGTTGTCAATGTGAGGATCTTCGTCACTGACATGGATTGGAGCTTCGAGAACACCGACGAGCAACGACGCCTGCACTTCTCGCGCGTCCTACCCCGCCAGCTCGATCGTCGAGGCCACCAGTCTCTACGTATCGAGGCACACATTGAGATCGAGGCGATGGCGATCGTAAGGGGCTCGCGAGCAGGCGTTGCCACGGATCAGCGCAGCGCCGGAGGAGGATCCGCTTGCGGCCACAGGTCTCGTCGTGATCGCGGTCAGGCCCATGACCGCACACGGCACCTGTGACGTCGAGCGCAAGTGTTGCCACAGCGATCGAGGAGTGCAGGGCGGATTCCAGCGGTCGTCGCAACACCTTGATCACGGAGGTGTTCGGTGGGACGACGCAAGAAGGAGTTGCCAGC
>NZ_SWMA01000065.1:0-7322 GCF_005222685.1 Segeticoccus rhizosphaerae | reverse complement strand
TTTCTCGGTCATCATGACCTTCCCCGCCGATCCTCATCGGCGTGTCGGGCCAGTTACACCAATTCCCGGACAGTCCCTGATGGTTCGGCTACCGGGCACGGGTGCCGTCAACCGCCGGTGTCGGAGCCGAGGTGCCCACCGGTGCCGCGGGATCTGCGTCGCCGCAGCTCGGTGATGATCTGGTTCTGCTGGCGCAGCAGGTGCCGGACCGCCTCCGGTCCATCGTCATGGCCATCTGGGCGGCCGAGGGGAGTGTGGCCGGTAGTGCTGGTGGCTGCGCGGCGTAGCAGGCGGATCCGTTGCTCGGTGTCGGCCAGCAGGTCGATGAGCTCCCGCAGGGTGAGCGTGGACAGGGCTTCGTGCTCGGTTCCCATCTCGGCTCTCCTACGCTTCGGTGCGGGCCTGGGTCGCGCCGGTTCCGGGCTCAGGTGCGGGAGTCGGCGGTGCCGTCGTGGTCGTAGTCATCGTCGTCTTCCCCGGGTACGGGCAGGGCCTGCTCCCAGGCGTCGGCCGGGTCGGCCTCCTGCGGCAGGGCGGTGTGCCCGGTGTCGTCGGGGTAGCGGGTGTCGTTGGCTTCGGCGGTGTCGGGGACGGCGGGGGTGGCCTGTTCGGCGGCGTCGGCCTCGGGTACCTCGGTGATGACATCCCTGGGCAGGTCGTCCCGGTCGGCGGTACTCATCGGGGTCATGACTGGCTCCTCCGGGTTTGGTCTGGGTCGGTGTCGTCCTCGTCGCCGTTATCGGATTTCGCTGTCGACGTCGCTGATGGCGTCGGTGGCGGTTCAGTGTTGTTGAAGGTGTGGTCGTCGAGTCGGTGGTGCAGGCGGTCGTTCTCGTCTTGCAGGTTCAGCACCATGGCGATGCCGGCGAGATTGAGCCCGTCGCCCAGCAGTGCGCCGATGCAGCGTAGCCGGTCCAGGTCATCGGCGCTGTAGCGTCGGGTGCCGCCCGGGGTGCGGTCGGGCTCGAGCAGTCCCCGGGCCTCGTACAGCCGCAGTCGCTGGGCGTCCATGCCGGCGAGTTCGGCGGCCACCGAGATTCCGTACACGCCTCGACCGGGCTCACGAGCTCGCCTCGCTGGATTCCCCTGCCGCGGCCAGCAGCGGTGCGTCGGCGCGGGCCGCGGTCTTCTCCGATCCGGGACGGGTGCCCAGGTCACCGGTCGTTGTTTCGGTGACCGCGGGGCTGGCCCGGCGCGCGAGCAGCTCCACCGCCACGTGCCCACGTCCACAGCCCGGGCACAGCACCGCGCCGGGCGCGGTGGGATCGGGGCAGGGCAGCCCCTCGTGGAAGTAGTAGTCCCGATCATGCCCATGACCGTCTTCGACGTGCTGCACGTCGTAGTCGAGCACCCACTTGTGGCCGCAGCCGCCACAGCTGAAACCGAGCCGCTCCACCGACACCTCCCTGAGGACCACTGCCAGCCACCTCTTCCTTCCATCGAGATTTCTCGGCCCGGGTCTTGCCTCAGTGTCCCACAGGTGCTATATCAAATCTATAAGCGCCACCATAGGAAAGGTGGTGGCACTGACAGGCGGTGTGGGAAGGAGTGGTTCACCGATGGCACAGATGTTGATGCGCACCGACCCGTTCCGCGAGCTGGACCGGCTCACCCGGCAGATGTTCAACGGCAACGGCACCCTCGCGTACCCGGCGGCGATGCCGATGGACGCCTGGCGTGAGGGGGACAGCTTCGTCGTCGAGTTCGACCTGCCCGGGGTGGACCCCGGCGCGATCGACCTGGACGTCGAGCGCAACGTGGTCACCGTGCGGGCCGAGCGCCCGGTCCGGCAGGACACCGGTGACATGATCGCTGCCGAGCGGGCCAGGGGCACGTTCAGCCGCCAGCTGGTGCTGGGCGACAACCTGGACACCGAGCGCATCGACGCCGGCTACGACGCCGGCGTGCTCACGCTGCGGATCCCGGTGGCCGAGCAGGCCAAGCCCCGCAAGATCGAGATCAGCACCGGCGACTCCGGCCGGCAGGCGATCAACACCTGACCGACCCCGGTGGTGTCCACCATGTTGACCACGACCACAAACAGCGGTGCGGGCGTCGCCGAGGCCACCGCCGACAACGCCGCCAAGGCCGCTGTTGAGGAGGAGTTCTGGGCGTTGGTGTGTGACGATGAGGAGCTGCTCAGTGCGGAGTTCGACGCGATCGTCGCCGCCGCATGGCCCAGTTCCCCCATCCGCACAGCGGGCCGCCACGCCGACCACCACCGATGGGGTATGCCGGCGCCCGGCCGCGTCGGGGCCTCGCCCCCGGCCGACCGGTCTGCGCGCCCCGGCGTCGATGGTTGGTCCCGGCAGCGCTCACCCCCGCGCGCCCAGTAGTCAGGTCATGGGGCCGGTCACCCACCGGCCCAGGCGATCCCGCGATGGTCATATCGAGGAATGAGGAGGAGGTGATCGGGTCAGCACCTTGTCACCGAGTACCGGGCGGCCGCTGATTCCGCGCGCCACGTCTGCTCCGTGCAAGGCGCCACCAAGAGGTGGCGTCACGCCCTCACGGCGATCTCGTGATCTCCGGCGCGCCGGACCAGCGGTTGTCACGCCCGCCAACATCGGCTCAGGCGGTGTCCCCGACTCGTTGAGGGGCACCGCCTGACCCGGTGTGCAGTCCCCTTCCAGTTCGGTGACACAGGGTGGTTTCTGACGCGGCAGCGTGATGACGGCAGTAGATCCGGGCGTGGACCTGTACCGGCTGCTGGGGGTGGACCCCAGCGCCAGCAGCGCGGACATCGCGCGGGCCTACCGGCGCCTGGCCCGCCGCTGGCACCCGGACGTGGCCACCAGCCCCGGCGCCGCCGAGCACTTCGCCCAGATCACTCACGCCTACCGGGTGCTGTCCGACCCAGCCGCCCGCGCCCGCTACGACACCGCCCGCGCCACCACCACGACTGCCACGCCGCCACCGGACCGAGCGAGCCACCGTCGCGGCTCGTCGGTCCGGAACAACCCCTGGCCGCCGTGGGTCGGCCAGGACACCCCCGCCGGCACTGCGGCAGCGTTCTGGCTGGGTGGACCCAGGTTCTCTCAGGCGTTCTCCGCCGGCACCGATCCGCGCCCATCAGGCGCTGACGCCGGCGTCGAAGGTGAGGTGGAGGTCAGCGTGGAGGAGGCCTACCGCGGCAGCTGCCGCACCCTGACCGTGACCGGTCCCCACGGCAGCACCGTCGTGCCGCTCACCGTCCCACCCGGGGTGGTCACCGGCCAGCTGCTGCGGGTGCCGGTCGACGCCCTGCCTGGCGGGCACAGCGCACCCCCGGTACTCCTGCGGGTGCGCCTCGCCGACCACGAGCGCTACCGCATCGAGGCTCGGGATGTGCACGTTGACCTTCCGCTGGCTCCGTGGGAGGCCGCGCTCGGCGCGCCGGTGACCCTCCCGACGCCCGCAGGGACGATCTGCCTCGACGTGCCGGCCGGCACCTCAACCGGAGCGGTGCTCACCGCCCCCGGGCACGGACTGCCCAACCCCACCGGACCTGCCGGGGACCTGCACACCCACGTGCGCATCGTCGTCCCCTCCCACCTGAGTACCACCGAGCGGCGCCTGTTCACCCAGCTCGCTGCCACCTCCACGTTCCACCCACGAGAGGGGCAGGAGCCTCGACATGACACTGACCGGTGAGCCCGGCAGCACCCGGATACGGCGGCCATCATGTGGTCCCTGGTTGCCGATCCGCTCGCGAGACGCCCTGGGCTATAGCCCGGTGGTGCCCTGCTCGGGTCTGGTGACGCCAGGCGCGGGAGCGTCAACGAGCGACTGCGGAGCGGGCATCCTTGATCAGCAATAGCAGGTGTAGCGGGTCTGTTGGTGACGGTTCGAAGTTGAAGTGGGCGTAGAAGGCGCGAGCGGTGTCGTTGAGCGCGTGCACGAGCAGCGCCCGGACGCCGATGATCTCGGATGCCTGGACCGAGCGCAGGATGGCGTCGCGTAGCAGGTTCTTGCCCAGCCCAGAGTTCTGCTCCTTGCGGTCCACTGCGAGCCGGGATAGCAGGATCACCGGCACTGGATCGGGCATGTTGCGCCTCACCTTCCCGGCGACGTCTCGCTGCTGGACGCTGGCCGAGGCGAGGGCGTAGTAGCCGACGACCCGGGCGTCGCGGCAGGTGACAAAACAGCGTGAAGCCCCCTGGACGTGGTTGGCCAGGGCCCGCTTGCGTAGGTACTCGTCGAGACTGTGCTCGCCGCTGTCGAAGCCGCTGGTGTCGTCGTCCTCGGCGATCGGACGGGGCAGGCTGTACCCGCTCACCCCTCGGTGAAGACAGACGGCTCGGTGAGTAGCTTCTCCAGCCGTGGCTTGTGGCTGACCGGGCGGTCCAGCACGGCGAGGAACTCGCTCCACGCGGCGTCGTCGATCGCGAACACGCGTCGATCTGCCAGCACGTCGACGGCGTGGCTCATCGTCGCGGCGACGGTGAACTCGGTGATGTTAGTGCCCTCCACCTCGGCGGCATGCCGGATGAGCGCGTCCTGGTCCGAGGACAGGCGCACGGCGATCCGGGAGTCCTTGACGGCAGTCATGTACCTAGTGTGTGCCTAATAGGCGTACACGTCAACTCGGCTCCGTTCCGGTTCACGATCGAGCTAGGGGACGTGGTCGACGTCCACCAGCCCCGTTGCGCCTCGCAAGCGGGGTTTGCACGGCAGGATAGGCGCATGTCAGGTACGGATCAGATCTTCAGCGCGCTTGTGGCCGAGGCCGGGCAGGCCGGTGAGGTCGAGCGGGCCAGGTTCGAAGCATCCCGGGGCGCGTACTTCGGGTTCAATGGGACCTACTGTTACGTGGTCACGGACAGCACCCTTTAGCAGGGCCGATTGACGGTGCGCCAGCTGCTGGGAGCATCACCCGCCATCACTCACTGGCCCTTGCAGTCCTGCCGTTGGCGGGAGCGAGACGGAACGACGACTGTCCTCGCAACACCGGACGGCGAACACAAGTTGGCCTTCTCAACTGAAGCTCTGGCGGAGCAAGCCATCGCCGCGCTCGGTCCTGGCCGATGACCACGACCGCTCCCGCCCGCGTGCGACGGCTCGGTCGCATCAACGCCCATCCAGGCGTCCGATCGCCCATCGGCTTGGGGAACGCCCACTCAGCGGGTGGCGAGCTGGGATAGTGGCGGCAGGCTGGTGGCCAGTGTGCGAACCCGGCGCGTGTCGCGGTCGATGGCGGTGAGGCGTCCAGCACGGTCGATGGTGAATAGCCACTGACTGTTCGGAGACCAGACGAGGCCAGCGGGGCCGGTGTCGATGTCTTGGAGTCGCACGTGGACATGGTGCCGGCGACCGGTGGTCAGGTCCAGCAGGTACAGCACGGGATGGGGAGTGCTGCCGGTACAGAACATGGCGGCGGTACGCCCATCCGGGGAGATGGTTCCGGAGAGCGGCGCCGCGGTGGGTCGACTGTCGGCAGGGCAGGGGGAGGGGAGGGCTTGTCGGGACCCGGTGTGCCGGTTGATCGCCGTCAGTTCGCATTGGTCTTGGGAAGGGCAAGGACGGGTAAGCCAGGTGGTGGTGCCGATCGCGACCACGGTGCCGGTCGTGACCTGTTGCCGCCCGGAAGGGTGGAGGTCGTAGGCGCCGTGGCTGGTCTGTACGAGCCGGCCGCCGGCGCCGTCGGCTACCGAGAGCCCGGCCCACTGGTCTGTGCGCGGTCGGAGCGTCACCCCGGTGGGGGTCCCGTCGAAGCCGACCAGCCGCACTCGTCGCGGGTGGTCGGGGTCGGTGGCCCACACCTGGTCGGGCGCTGGTCCGGGAAAGGCGTAACCGCATGTTCCGAGTGGCCCGCCGGTCAGCTTCTGGGCCTGCCCGCCGCGGGGAAGCAGGTACCCGGCGACGCAGTCCCACGGGCGGATCAACACCTGCCGAGCGCCGACCACCAAGGCCACCCCGCCGCTGCTCAGCAGTGGCGGACCTGCAGCGGCGGTGATCTTGCCCGAGGCGGGGACGATGCGCACCAGATGGAACGGCTCGCTCAGGCTCTGCCGCGTCACGGCCACCAACTGCCAGCCGACGGGCACCCCCGTCAGCAGCGGGTGCCCGCCTTGCCGACGTACTTTCGGCGCGGACCCCGGCACCGGCTCGCGCGTAGGCCCGGCCACACCCACCAAGGAAGAGCTCGTCGGTTCCGGCTCGGTGCTCGACCTCGATGGGGTCGCCGAGCCTGACGAGTCACCCGAGTCCCCGACAACTTGTGCGACCGCACCCGCCGTGACAGCGACGATCAGAAGAGCGACCGCCACGTACAGACCCCAAGGACGACGCCACGCATCATCAGTGGTCTCGGGTCCCTCACCGCCCACCGACACCACGCCACCCTACTGACGCTGCGGCATGCCGTCGCCGTCCCAGTTGCCGATCGGCATACGGCGCCTGGTTCGGAACGTGTGGCCAATGGGTGCCGTGGGGTTCACAATCAGCCCATGGGTCGGCTGAGCCGTGGTGCTGCGGGGATCGCGCTGGCCATGACTGCGGTCGGTGTGCCACCTGCGTATGCCTCGTGCGCCCAGGACAGTGGCCCGGCGGGCTCTTCGGTGATCTTCGTCGGCTCGGTCGAGCAGCAGCGCCGAGGCTTTACCTTGTTCTCGGTCAGTCAGGTCTGGGCGGGCCCCGACCTGGCGCCGAAGGTCTGGATACAGACCGGCCAGGAGCAGCCTCCGTGGCCGGTCAGCATCGTGCAGGTCGTCGGTAGTTCCGGGGACGCGGAGCTACTCTCCGGTCACCGTTACGTCGTGGGGGCATCTCGGGGCTATAGAACAGGCGCCTGCAGCGTCTCGGAGTTCACCTCGGCCACCGGACCAACCCGGACGGAGAACGGGTCGATGGCCGTGCGGGATCCGGTCCCGGACGGCGTTCAAGGAGCGGACCCGCCCCTTGGTCCCATCGGCCAGGGCCTGTGGACTGCGGGATTCCTCGCGGCCCTGGGCGGCGCGGCGGTGCTGATCCGTCGGCACCGTGCTCGCACCCGGCAGGAACAGTCAGGAGCCGATCGGTGCCTCGGGTGGGGGCCCGACCAGTGCCCCGAGCCCGCCGGTGGATCCTCTGCTGGTCAGCCGGTGTCGCGGCCCGGTTGAGGATCCCGCTGTGGGGGTGGCTCGTTGTCGGAGTGGGTCGGCCGACAGCAGTGCGCGGTCGGAGCAGGTTTGTGGGGTAGCACGCGGCTGGCAGGCTGGCGGCCTTGTCGCAGGGGAACGCGTTCCAGGTCAAGGTCGAGGATCTCGTGGTGGTGACCAGGGCACTACTGGGGTGGTGGAAGTGGAACGCTGAGTCGAGAGTGATTGACTATCCGCCGTGGCCGAACCGCGCGACGTCCAGGA
>NZ_SWMA01000064.1:0-9717 GCF_005222685.1 Segeticoccus rhizosphaerae | reverse complement strand
GTGAGCACGCCGCCATCGACAGCGGCGAGTAGGGCACCGAGGACCCCCTCAAAGCCCACCACCCCGCGGGGCTCTGTCGCTGGCAGGCCAGCGAAACGGCGCAGGCGAGCAGCAATGCAGTCGGACGCCGCTGGGCCGAACTGGTCGGCGAGGAGCGCTACGCGGTGTTCGAGGAGGTACTCCGAGCCATTGTGGCGGTCCGCCCCCTGTAGTCCCGTCGCCCGACCACCGCGGTAGGCGACCGCTGCCGAGGGCCAGACTGCTCGTGTCGGCCGGGCGCCAACTTCAGCTATACCAGTGCTGCTGCGCTGCGTGCAGTGGTGTAGAGCGAGACGGCCACCAGGAGCAGGGCGAATGCGACGTGCCGCTGTTGAGAGCGATGGCGAGCCGATGGGCTCGGCGGAGCATCAGCACCGCGACAAACAGGATCAGGGCGGCAAAGGCGAGCAGGAGCAGGTGCGGGGGAACCAAGCTGGACAGGGTCGAGCCGACGCAGGACCCGGCGATGCCGAGGACGCCGAAGGCCAATCCCTGGCCTACGCGCACCCGGGCCGCCCGTGCGTGCGGCACCAGTGCGATGAGCGAGGGGCTCCCGACGATGAGCAGGGAGCTGGTCGTGGCCGTGTGCGGGTCCTGTCCCGATCAGCCACATGCGGTCATCGGCCCAGGAGCCGACCGAGCAGACTTCGGCCGGGCTCCTTGGGGTGGCCCGGGCAACGATCGGCGGCGGCAACACCGCGCAGCACTTGATCGACGTGCTGGCCGCATCCGGCCCAGGTCGTCTTGCCGCAGGTGCGGCAGGTGATGGCACGACACATGGGTTTCTCCTCCTGGAGGGTGTTGGGATTTCTCTGGGTCAGGGTGGGCGAACGGCGGAGGTCAGCCGTCAGCTGGCGGTGTGCTCGTCGTTGCGCCCCACGTCCAGCACGGTCACCGGCCGGTGGTGGCGCACCTGCGCGAGGTCGGCGAACGGGGCGCGCGGATGGCTGGCCCGTGGCTCATCGGTCCAGTCCCGCGGCGAGCCGAAGGCCGCTCCCTGCAACTGGTCAATGCCGATGCGCACCAGCTCCCCTTGAGCCTCGGCCACCCGCTCGGGCGAGGCGCCCAGCGGCGTGACCGGCGTGCCCCATGGGATCAACCAGCCCAGGTAAGTGGCGAACTCTCCGTCCACCCCGATGTTGAACGACCCCCGGACGTGCCCATCGGCGAACGCGATGCGAGTGCGCAGGTCCACGACCCACTCTCCCTGCCCGAGCCGCCCGGGCGAACGACAACTCATCAGCCCGGTTCACGCGGTATGCCGCACCGGTCACCTCCGCGAGCGCCAACCCCCCGGTCAGGTAGTCGTTGTGGATGTGCGTCTCGAACACATGCAAGATCCGCACCCCGGTGCGGGCAGCGGCATCCAGGACCCGGTCGATGTCCCGCTGCGGGTCGACCTCGACGGCGACCTCTCCGTCGTGCGCCAAATAGCTGCGGTCACCCAACGTGGGTGTCTCGATGGTGATGATCTCGGGGGTGCTCATGGTCCTCCAACCTCAGGACAGATACCCCATGGGGTATCTGTGTCAATGCCAACAGTACGGGCTTGGTCTCCATTCCTCCACTCACATCGAGGCGCAAGGACATACCCCGGGGCGTATGATGAGTTTGCGATTCCCGATCACCGAGTCATGAGGAGGTCCCGATGTCCTACGCCCTGTCGACCACGCTGGACGCGCCGCACGAGAAAGTCCTGGCACAGACCCGGGTGGCACTGGCCGAGCAGGGCTTCGGCGTGCTGACGGAAATCGACGTGGCGGCCACCTTGAAGACCAGGCTCGATGTCGACGTGCCGCCTCAGGTGATCCTCGGCGCCTGCCGACCGGCGCTGGCGCATCAGGCGCTGGAGGCTGACCCGTCGGTCGGCGTGCTGCTCCCGTGCAACGTCGTGGTCCGCTCCCTGGGCGCGCAGCAAACCGTCGTGGAGGCACTCAACCCGGGCGTGATGATGCAGGTCACGGACAACCCCTCTCTCGGAGCAGTGGCCGAGGAGGCGCACCAGCGGCTCGATGCTGCGCTGGCCTCGCTACAGCCGCAGGAGTAACACCATGGTCACGCTCAACACGGACGACATGAAACCGGTCCTCAATCGCCTCCGCCGCGCCCAAGGTCAACTCGGCGGCGTCATCCGCCTGATCGAGGAAGGCCGCGACTGCAAGGACGTCGTCACCCAGCTTGCCGCGGTCAACCGTGCCCTCGACCGCGCGGGGTTTGCCATCGTGTCCTCCGGAATGCGCCAATGCCTCAGTGCTCCGGAGGGCGTCAACGCGGAGGACCAGCAAACCATGGAGAAGCTCTTTCTCACACTGTCTTAAGGAGAGACAATGCCGAAGCCCGACAACGACCCGTCGTCGATTGTGCAGGCCTACCACGAGGCTTGGACGAGCGGCGACGTCGACCTGGCTCTGACCTACGTCTCCGACGCACTGCGCTGCTTCGCGCCCGACGAGAATGTGACCACGAAGGACGACTGGCGACGTTACCTCACCGGCTTTGTGCCGATGCTGACCGGTGCCCCCGAGCACGCCCGGATGGTGGACGCGAACCGTGTCGCCCTTTGGTACTTTCCGCAGACGGCCATCACGGCGACGACCCATGCCAGCGAACTCTTCACTGTCGAGGAAGGCCACATCGTCGAGATCCGGCTCGTGTTCGACCGGATGAGTTATGTCCCGCGGGAGCAACAGGATTGAAGGCGCGACCCGCTACCTGTGTCACCTTGCCGTAGCAAGCCCCCGCAGGGGGATGGTCACTTGGACGATGCGGCAGGGTGTCGCCAACACCGCGTTGTCGGGACGCCAGTGCCGCGCCCGCAGCGAGAGTGGCGGCGGCGGTGATCAGTGCGCTGTCGAGGGTGGCGGTGGCGTCGGCGAGTAGCCCCGTCAGGGCAGGGCTCGCGGCTTGACCGCAGCCAAATAGCACGGTGGCAAGGGTGATCCCGAGAGTCCACGCGGGCTCCGGGAGCACGGCACGGATGAGTTGGGTGACGGCGGTGATGACGGCCAGGAACGTGGCCCCGAACACGACGGCGGAGGCGAGCATGCCGACCGCGTTGGGAGCAAGGACCGGTAGCACGGCGCCGAGGGCAGTGATGGCCAGCAGCAGGGCTACCGGTGCACCGGCGTGGGTGCGCTCGATCAGCGGCTGCCAGAGCCACCCGGAGCCGGTCGCGGCAAGTCCCAAGACCGCCCAGAAGATGGTGATCGCCAACGGCCCCGCGCCGGTGCCGCGGTAGGCCGCGACGATGAAGCTCATGTAGGGCACGTAGCCGAGGCCGAACAGCGCGAATGCGGCCAGCACCCACCGCAGTGTCCGCGCATGCCGACAGGCGGAGAACCCCGTGGCGACCACGCTGGGTTCAGCGACGGCGCGGAGGTCGCGGGTCGCTCTGACGACCGCTGGCAGGTAGGTCAGGGCGACCGCGCCCATGATGAGCCAGCCCAGCTGCCACCCGCGAGGGTGGGAGAGCACCAGCGGGGCCAGCAACGCCGAGACCACGATGCCGGGGCCGACGCCGGCGAAGTACGCCCCGAGCACCAAGCCGGGGGCTCGGCTGGCGCGGGCCAGGTGAGCGGCGAAGGCGGCACCGGCGACGAACAGCACCGCGCCCGCGGCACCGCCGATCGCGCGCAGCGCCAGCAACATCGGGTACTCGCTGGTCACCCCCGAGGCCAGCAGGGTGAGGGTGACGACAGTGAACGCGACCAGGTACGCGCGGCGTTCCCCGGCGCGAGGCAGCACTGCGACCGCGGCCACGGTCCCGGCCAGGTAGCCGATTCCCAGGGCGGTGTTCATCACCCCCGCCTGGATGTAGGACCAGCCCAGGTCGGTGCGCATGCCGGGCAGCAACAGCCCGTAGCCGAACCGGGACAGGCTGAGCACACCGGCTCCGAGGCTGAGCATCACGGCACGGGTGACCAGCCGCGGCTGTGACCCTCGCCGCACCACCCCGGCCGGCGGGTCAGCCGGCATGCGGCCGGGCCGAGGAATGACCGACAGCCACAGCGCCGTCGAAGTCTGCCGCCGCGACCAGCGCCCCGGGCACCGCACCGGTCGCGCCGGCGAGCACGAGGGTGCCGTTCACGAGGCTGCGCCCACCTGATCCCGGCCCGCCGGACCGCGGCCCGCGGCGAGGTCCAGCCGGTAGGTCTGCCCGACCAGGTCGACGCCGAAACTGTGGTGCGCCTCCTCGCTGACCAGTACGAATCCGCGCTGCAGATACACGTGCCGAGCCGCGGTCAACGGGTCGTTGGTCCACAACACCATCCGCCGGTAGCCGGCCTCCCGGGCGAAGGACATGCAGGTGTCCACCAAGCGCCCGCCCAGCCCTTGCCCGCGCCCGTCGGGGTGGACCAACAAGATCCGCAGCTTGGCCGTCGCAGGCTCTGCCACGTCGGCGTGGGCGTCCACGCAGAACACACACCCCACCGGGTGGCCGTCGAGCTCGGCGATCCAGGCGCCTTCCCGGGCCGGGTCGGCCGTGGCGGCGTAGTCGGCCACAATTCGGGCCACCAACGCCTCGAAACTCGTATCCCAACCGAACTCGGCGGCGTACACCTGCCCGTGCGCCATGACCACCCACCCCAAGTCGCCGGGCCGGCCCAAGCGGCGGATCACCGCCCGTCCTTCCTCACCATCGTCGACCATGCGGCACCTCCTCAGGGACTGAAACGATCGTTTCAGTCCTTGGTACGGTAGCTCGCATGAGCCAGGAAAGTCCACCCCCCTCCGCGCGCCGATCCGAGCTGCTCGAGCTGGCCTACCGGTACGTGTGCGAGCACGGCATGGCCGAGTTGTCCCTGCGCCCCCTGGCGGCCGCCATCGGCTCCAGCCCCCGGGTACTGCTGTACCTGTTCGACAGCAAGGCTGGACTCATCCGAGCCCTGCTGGCTCGTGCGCGCGCCGACGAACTGGCCCTACTGGACCGCATGCGCCACGCCGCCACCCAGCGAGAAGCCGACCTGCCCACGGTCGCGGTTGCGGTGTGGGAGTGGCTGGCCGACCCCGACCACCGGGGACTGCTCACGCTCTGGGTCGAGGGATACGCCCGATCCCTGACCGACCCCGACGGGCCTTGGCGCGGCTTCGCCTCAGCCACTGTGCAGGACTGGCTCACCCTGCTTACAGCCACGCAACCCACGCAACAGCGCGACAGCACCGCCGGACGGGCCCAAGCCACAGCCGTCCTCGCGATCCTGCGTGGCGGGCTACTCGACCTGCTCGCCACCGGCGACACCGACCGCACCACCACCGCCGTCGCCGACTACCTGCGCCAACTCAACGAACACCCCACGGACGTCGCCAGGCCCGTTACCCGTTGACGCCATACGCGCTAGGGTCTTGAGCGGGGTCGGCTGCCTCCTGCTGCCGGCTCCGATGAAGACGGAAGGACAGTTAAGACGGAAACGGCCTCGGCCTTCCTGCTCCTCCTTTAGCCTTCGGCCATGTCGTCCCGGCCGGTCTCGCCAAGAGCTTCCGGGGACTCCGCCAACAGCGTGTCGTCCGCCGTCCTCACCGGGGCCGCGATGGGCTTGGGCGCTCTCGTGACCGGCCTGATCCTCTGGAGCCCGTACCTGGTCTTCGGGTATCGCAGCCCGTCGATCCACCTGGTCCTGGACACCGTGGATGCGTGCGTGGCTCTGCTGGTGGCCTACCTCGTTCACGGTCGGTTCGTCCGGGGTGGCAGGTCTCAAGACTTGCTTCTCACGCAGGGTCTTGTGCTCTTGGCGGTCGCTGGTTTCGGTCTGACCTATGCCGTGCAGGCGCTGAGCGGCACACAGGTGGAACGGTTGACGTGTGGCTCCCGCTCACCGTACGAGTCGTCGGTGCGCTCCTCATCGGGGCCGCGGCACTGCAGGACTTCGAGCGGCAGGTGAAGCCTGCGTGGCGCCGGTGGGCGGTCGTCGGGCCCGCCGCGGTGGTGGCGAGCGCCTTCCTCGCCTTCTTCGCCGCACGGTCCAAGCTTCCGGTGGCCCTGGACGGAACGTACTTTCCCATGTCAGCGCAACATCCGGTCTTGTCGGGACATCCCCTACTCCTGGTCGCTCAGGGCGTCTCCGGGTTCTGCTTCCTTTTCGCCTCGATCGCCTTCACGCTGAAGTCGCTGCGCCATGGCGACCAGCTCCTGCGCTGGCTCGGTCCGGCCTGTGCGCTGGCCGCCTTCTCCCGTGTCAACTACATGCTGTTCCCCTCCCTCTACACGGACTGGCTGTATGCCGGGGACGTCCTGCGGACGGGTTGTTACCTGGTGCTCCTCGTGGGGGCGGGGCGTGAGCTGGGGCAGTATTGGACCGCCCGAGCGACGGCGGCCGTCCTCGAGGACCGGCGGCGACTTGCGCGAGAACTGCACGACGGTGTCATTCAGGAACTCGTGTACATCCGCGCCGAAAGCCACTCCATCCCGTCGAGTGTCTGTGCCAGGGAGCGCATCATCAGCGCCTCCGACCGCGCTCTGGATGAGTCGCGGGCAGCGGTGCAGGCGCTGGGCCGCTCGAGCGAGGAGCCGTTGGGCTTCGTGCTCCACCGAGCCGCACGGGAGTTGGCGGAGCGGTTCCAGGTGGACCTTGAGGTGGACCTCGACGACTCGATCCAGGTCCCCGAGGAACAGCAGCACGCCCTGATGCGGATCACCCGGGAGGCGGTCTCCAACGCGGTGCGTCACGGCGAAGCCCGGCGGGTGTGTGTGCAGCTGGGTCGAACGAGCAAGCAGCGGTCCCTGGTGATCCAGGACGACGGAAGGGGTTTCGACGTGGCGATGGCCTTCGAGAGCGGAACCGGCTATGGGCTGGTCAGCATGCGCGAGCGTGCCCGTGGACTGCCCGGTTCGTTCGACCTGACCGCGGAGCGCGGCGCCGGGAGCCGGATGACGGTGACGTGGTGACCGACTCTCCGACCCGCGTCGTCATCGCGGACGACCACGTGCGTGTGCGCGCCCTGATCCGGGAGGCGCTGGAGGCCGGCGGGTGCGAGGTCAGCGCCGAGTGCGCGACCGCCGAGGAGGCGGTGCAGGCCGTGCTGGAGCGCCGACCGGATGTGGCCCTGCTCGACATACACATGCCGGGCAACGGAATCCGCGCGGCACAGCAGATCAGCCAGGCCCTGCCTCAAACCGCCATCGTCATGCTGACGCAGTCCCGCGAGGACGAGGACCTCTTCGACTCTCTGCGGGCCGGGGCCTCTGGATACCTCCTGAAGGACAGTGACCCGGCGCAATTGCCCACCGCCCTGCGGGCGGTGCTCGCCGGGGAGGCGGCCATGCCGGCGAGCCTCGTGACGCGGATCCTGCAGGAGTTCCGCGCGCCCACCCGTCCGCGGTTCAGGCGGAAGACCGCCGCTGCCACCAAGTTGACCCCGCGGGAGTGGGAGGTGATGGAGATGTTGGGCCAGGGGCACTCCACCGAGGAGGTGGCGAGCCGGCTCTTCGTGTCACCGACGACCGTGCGCGTCCACGTCTCGGCGGTCCTTCGCAAGCTCAGGGTGAAGGACCGCGAGAGCGCTTTCAAGTTGCTCAGGGACGAATAGCCTGATGACCCGCGTTGGCCATGGCGACCAGCGCCACCCCCAGCGCAGCGGCCTCGTCCAACGTGTACTCGCTCGAGCCCACCACCACGTAGGGCCCGTCCTTCGCCCCCGACCGCGGGTCCACCGACAGGCACAGCCGCGCGAGCACGCCATCGGCGAGTGCGACGGGCTCACCCATGTGCACCCAGTCGTCCTCGCCGAGGTGCATTCCGTGGGCGGTGACACACCAACGAGGGCACGTCTCCCTGGCTGCCCCAGGGTGGCCGCCCATGGCGCGACGACGGACCGAGTCGGACATCGTCAACTCCGTTCTCCCGAGCAGTCTGCGCTTGAGCGGCCACCGGCCCCGCACGGGGCTTCCGCCCGCGGCGGGCCGAAGCGTGCCGTCTCGCCAGGAAGCATCGGACTGGCAATCAAGAGAGGGGCCCCGGTGGTCGATCCGGGGGCCCTCGTCCAGTTCGGTCCCTACTTCAGCATGAAGTTCGCGCTGACCTGGGAGTCGTCCTGTGTGGTCATCGTGACGTTCCAGCAGGTGCCCGGCTTCTTCGGCGTCGCCCAGTTCTGGATGAACTGGCCGGCCGTGGAGTCGTAGCGGAGCGAGGTCCCACCGGCGGTCGTGATCTCGATCG
The DNA here is from genome assembly GCF_005222685.1 of Segeticoccus rhizosphaerae. Classification (NCBI taxonomy): domain Bacteria; kingdom Bacillati; phylum Actinomycetota; class Actinomycetes; order Micrococcales; family Intrasporangiaceae; genus Segeticoccus; species Segeticoccus rhizosphaerae. Next base: position 1,525 of record NZ_SWMA01000064.1, on the reverse strand, counting down.
CATCGGTGGGCGCCGAGCTGCCAGGGCAGGCGACCTGCTTCTGGATGAAGCTCTTGACCGCTGAGGTGGCGGTGAGCTCACTGCCTGCGAAGGCCTCGAACTTCAGGGGAACGGTGCTGCCGCCCTTGACGGTGTTCCACACACCGTTCATGTCGACCGGGGCATAGAAGCCGTTGAGGTTCCACGCGAGCACCGTGTAGACCAAGGTCGCGGTCTGCGTGTTGCCGGCGTTGTCGGTCGCGGTGGCCGTGTAGCTGTGGGACCCCAACCCGGTGCCGCCTCCGGTGACCACGCAGCTCGCGACATCGGACAGGGCGTCGGAGGCCTCACAGGCCGGGGCTGCCGGGTCGCTGCCGAAGTAGTAGCTCTCGCCGGGGCCACCGCTCAGGCTGACACTCGGAGCCGTCTTGTCGATGTTGATCCCCGACACGGTGTCGGTCGCCGTGTTGCCGGCCCAGTCGGTCGCCGTGCCCGTGACGGACTGCCCGCTGCCCTCTCCCAGGGTCGCGTCAACCTCGCAGCTCTGGACACCCGAGCCGGCGTCGTCACAGGTGAACGCCACCGTCACATCCTGCTTGTACCAGCCCTGCGCGTTGGGGCCGGTGGGAGAAAGGGAATGGCTGATGCTCGGGTTGCCGGTGTCGACGACCCTGTAGCTCACACTCGCCGTGTCGGCGGCGAGGCCGCCCAAGTCGGTGTAGTCGCAGGTGGCCGTCTGGCTGCCGAGACCGTGCGAGAGGGTGCCGGAGACGGTGGCCGCCGCGGTGCTGTCGCCGTCCTCGGCGTCGCTGATGGCGCAGGTCGCGGCCGGCACGTGGCCGATCTCGTAGCTGACTCCGTCGCTGACGCCCTGGACGGTGACGGATGGCTTGGTGTTGACGGGGGCCGGCTGGGTGATGGTGATCGGGATGTCGACCTGGTTGACGTAGGTCCCGCCGCCGGCCGGGCCGGACAGGACCGTGACTGTCACATGACCGCTCTGCGCGGAGCTGGAGGCCGTGAAGGTGATGGGGAACTCCGTGCCGCAGCTGGTGATGGACATCGGGTCGGGGTTCGCGGTGACGCCGGCCGGGGCCACGATGTCCAGCTTCAGCGGGTTCTCGCCGGGGTCGATGTTGCAGCCCTGGTCGGGGTCGCCCGCGGCGTTGTTGCCGATGAGCCGGATCGCGGCGCTGCCGCTGGTTCCCGAGCCGGCGACGAGCGTCACGCCTGTGCCGGTGTCGGTGATGGTGTCCTGAAGGGTGTCGGCGTGAGCGATCCCCCCGAGGACCAACATCGCTGAAGCGGTCAGGGCGGTTGCCGTCGTCGCCCGACCCGCCCACTTCCTCGTTCGCATCATGTTCTTGCCTTCCGCTGTTCGTCGTGCCGGACCCCTGCGGTCCAGCCGCAACGCCGACGCTATGGGCGGTAACCGAACCGCACAGCGGCTTTGGCGCTCAAACCCCTAACCTCGCCGTTTCATGGTTCGGGGGTTGACACGGGCCTGTAATGCACGGAAGTGCCTGTCCGGCACGGGAAACTTGGG
>NZ_SWMA01000063.1:0-9984 GCF_005222685.1 Segeticoccus rhizosphaerae | reverse complement strand
GGCTTCAGCAGTGCTCACCCACCGGCGGACTCGGACACCACTCTGGCCGAAACCTCGGCGATGCGCCCCCATTAGGCTGCAGGGCATGCCGCCGGAGCTGTCAGTCGTCATCCCGATGTACGACGAGCAGGACGTGCTGCCCCTGCTCGTGGCGCGGCTGCGGCCGCTGCTGGACGGCCTGGACACGGCATACGAGGTGGTGGCCGTGGACGACGGCAGCCAGGACGACACGCCCGTCCTGCTGCAGCGGTTCCGGCGGGAGTGGCCGCAGCTGCGGGTGCTGCGCCTGCGGGCCAACGCCGGGCACCAGTCCGCCATCTCCGCGGGTCTCGCCCGCGCGACCGGGACCTACGTGGCGACCATCGACGCCGACCTGCAGGACCCGCCCGAGATCGTGGCCGAGATGCTCGAGGTGGCCCGGCGCGAGCAGGTCGACGTGGTCTACGGCATCAGGTCGGACCGCTCGAGCGACTCGTGGTTCAAGCGGGTGTCTGCCGGCATCTTCTACCGGATGATCCGCCGCCTCAGCGACAGCGACGCCCCCGCCGACGCGGGCGACTTCCGGCTGATGTCGCGGGCCACCGTGGACGCGATCAACGGCCTGCCCGAGCACCACCGGGTGCTGCGTTTCGTGGTGCCCGCGCTGGATTTCCCCTCCGCCTCGGTGGCCTACCGGCGCGATCAACGCGCCGCCGGCACCTCGAAGTATCCCTTCGTCCGGATGCTGCACCTGTCGCTGGACAGCCTGACCGGCTTCTCCATCGCGCCGCTGCGGATGGCGACCTGGTTCGGCCTCGGCGGTGGCGTGCTCGCGGTGCTGGTGCTCGTCTACGCGGTCGTCTCGGAGGTGCTGGGCCGCACCGTCGCCGGTTGGACCTCCACCGTGGTCATCGTCGCGGCGGTGGCGGCGGTGCAGCTGCTGTGCCTTGGGATGCTGGGCGAGTACGTCGGGCGGATGTACACGATGATGCAGGGCCGGCCGACCTACTTCGTGGCCTACGACTCGGCGGAGGCCACCCCCGGAGTAGGACGGACCGGCGGGCCAGGGGGCGCTGCGGCCGGCGCGGGACCGGGCGGCCCACCGGTGCCGGGCAGCAGGGTCAGCCCGGGCGACGAGCCGTCACGAGGAGGCTGACCCCCGGCAGTCCCTTCACGGGCAGGTAGCGCTCGGCGGTGACGACGGCCTGCAGGCCGACGTTGACCAGTGGGTGCAGCTGCTCGAGGTCGCTGCCCGAGCTCGACCGGCGACGCAGCGCGACGACGGGACGCAGCAACACGTTCCAGGAGGACAGCCGCTCGATCTCGAGACCACCACGCTCGAGCAGGTCCACGAGAGTGGTCCGGGTGTAGCGGCGAAGGTGGTCGACCGCCTCGTCGTGGGCCGACCACAGCCGCGGGTCGCAGGGCACGGCGACCAGGAAGGTGCCGCCGGGCCGCAGCACGCGGTGGACCTCGCGGACGCAGCGGTCGTCGTCGGCGAGGTGCTCCAGCACGTCGAAGGCGACCACGAGGTCGAGGGACGCGTCCTCGAGCGGGAGCCGGCTCGCGTCGGCCCGCAGGACGGGCAGCCCACGCTCCTTGGCGACCTGGGCGCCGTCGGAACCGTATTCCAACGGACTGGCCTGCCAGCCCAGGTCGCGCAGCACCCTGGTGTTGCCGCCGCCGGCCGCCCCGATGTCGAGCGCCCGGCCGGGAGCCAGGCCCCGCACCGCCCGACGCAGCAGGTGCCGGCGCTCGCGATACCACCAGTGGCTGTCCTCGAGCGCGGCGAGCTTGCGAACCTCAGTGCCTTCCACGAGGCCCCATCATGCCCTCTCCCCGTGGGAATCTTGGTGAGGTCTCGGCCCCTGCCGCGGCACCAAACCTCGCGATGATTCCCCCCCGAGGTTCGTGGCGGGGGCGCCGGCGGGTCAGCCGCGGACCTGGCCGTCCCCCTCGACGACCCATTTGGTCGTCGTCAGCTCCGGCAGCCCCATCGGCCCGCGGGCGTGCAGCTTCTGGGTGGAGATGCCGATCTCGGCACCGAACCCGAACTCGCCCCCGTCGGTGAACCGGGTGGAGGCATTGACCATCACCGCTGCGGCATCGACCTCCGCGACCCACCGACGGGCTGCCGCGCGGTCCTCCGTCACGATCGCCTCGGTGTGCTGGGAGCCAAAACGCCGCACGTGCTCGAGCGCCTGGTCGAGGTCGTCGACCACGCGTGCGGACATCTCGAGGGCGAGGTACTCCCGGGCGTAGTCGTCGTCGGTGGCCGGCACGCACTCGACTCCCGCCCGGCCGGCCAGCTCGACCACCGTGGGATCGCCGTGCAGCCGCACCCCGGCGGCGTCGAGCTCGGCCAACGCCTTGGGAAGGAACTCCTCGGCCACCGAGCGGTGCACCAGCAGGGACTCGGCAGCGTTGCAGACGCTCGGACGATGTGTCTTGGCGTTGACCGCGATAGCGAGGGCCTTGTCGAGGTCGGCGCGGGCGTCGACGTAGACGTGGCAGTTGCCGACGCCGGTCTCGATGACCGGCACGGTCGACTCCTCCACGACGGTGCAGATCAGGTCGGCTCCCCCGCGCGGGATGACGACGTCGACGAGGCCGCGGGCGGTCATCAGGGCCCGGGCCGCGTCGCGTCCGCCCTCGTCGAGCAGGCAGATCGCGTCCTGCGGCAGACCCTGCTGCGCGAGGCCCCGTCGCAGGGTGTCGACCAGCGCGCGGTTGCTCGCTTCGGCGGCCGAACCTCCCCGCAACACCACGGCGTTGCCGCTCTTGAGCGCGATGCCCGCCGCGTCGACGGTCACGTTGGGGCGGGCCTCGTAGATCATGCCGACCACGCCCATCGGCACGCGCACCTGCCGGATCTGCAGTCCGTTGGCCAGGGTCGATCCCCGCACCACCTCGCCCACGGGATCGGGCAGTCGCGCGAGGTCACGCAACGCGTCGGCGACCGCCGCGACCCGCGTCTCGTCGAGGCGCAGCCGGTCGAGCATCGCGTCGGGCAGGCCGCGCTCTCGACCTCGTTCGAGGTCCTGGGCGTTGCCGGCCAACACCTGGGGGGTGGCCGCGTCGAGTGCGTCCGCCAACGCCTCGAGGGCGGCGTCCTTCTCCGCCCGCGACAGCAGCGCGAGCCGGCGTGAGGCCTCCCGTGCCGCCCGCGCCACGCCGGCGACGTGGTCGACGACGACCGGATCGATGCTTCGTGAGTCAGCCATGGTTCGAGCGTATGCCGAGCACGCGTCATACGCGCTCTCGTCCACCATCCGGCCCCGCACCATCCGGTCGAGTGTTTTTAACGGATTTTCCCTGGTTTATTAGCCCGGCTGGGCACACCATGGGACTGCCCCGCCGGACTCGGCAGAGGACTGTACGCAGGGCCGTGCGCCCGCGGCCCGGAACGAGCTAGGAGCCATGCGATGCGCAGAGTCGCCCGCCGTCGAACCTACGAGATCGACCTCGCCCAGCGTCGTGCCCTCGAGGCCGAGCTGACCACGGCCCGCAGCGCGGTCGCGCGGGCGCGGGTCGACTACGCCATGGCCCTGGACAGCCACTCGACACTGAGCGTCGTGCGCCGGCGCTACCACCGGCTCAGCCACGCCTACCGGCTCGCGATCACTGCCGCGATGGCGCTCGAGCACGACCGTCCCGGCTCGATGCACGACGACCTCGAGCAGCTGCGCCGACACCGCCAGCGACACCTCTTGTCCGCGCCCGCGGGAGTGCTCGCGCCGGTGTCCGTGCGGCCGCGCTCGCACGCGCCCTACGGCCCGCTGATCCCCGGTATGGACTTCGACCCGGATGACCCGATGGTCGGCTCACCGACCGGGCGGGAGTGGGGCGTGGAGCTGCCGTCTGCACTCGATGAGGTCGGCACCCCGACCAGGGCCCTGACGGCCGGCGACGGTGCCGCCGCACGGTCCTGAGCTGCCGCGCGACCGCCTCCCCGGGGAGGCGGTCGCGCCTGCCGCCGCCCGGGTGAGGTTGCGAGTGGGTCTCAGAGCAGGACGAGGTGGTCACGGTGGACGACCTCGCGTTCGTAGCCGGAACCGAGGTCGCGGGCCAGGTCACGGGTGCTGCGCCCGAGCAGCCGTGGGAGGACGTCCGAGTCGTAGCTGACCAGGCCCCTCGCCACGACGCCGCCGTCGGGTGAGCACAGGTCGATCGGGTCCCCCTCCCGGAAGGTGCCCTCGACGGCGACGACCCCCGCCGGCAACAGCGACTTGTGCCGCTCGACGACCGCGGCCACCGCACCCTCGTCGAGCACGAGCCGCCCCCGGGACGTGCTCGCGTGGGCCAGCCACAACAGCCGGTAGGGGCGGCGGGACCCGGTCGGGGCGAACAGTGTGCCGACGTCCCCACCGGCCAACGCCCCTGCCGCCTGCTCGGCCGAGGTGAGCACGGTCGGGATGCCCGCCGCCGTCGCGATCCCGGCGGCATCGACCTTGGTGACCATGCCCCCGCTGCCGACCTTCGTGCCGGACCCCGCGATGCGCAGGTCCGCCAGGTCGGACTCGTGGCGCACCCACGGGATCCGGGTCGCGCCCGGTTTGCTGGGTGGCCTGTCGTAGAGCGCGTCGACGTCGGACAGCAGCAGCAGCGCATCGGCGCGCACGAGGTGGGCGACCAACGCGGCGAGCCGGTCGTTGTCCCCGAAGCGGATCTCCTGCGTGGCCACGGTGTCGTTCTCGTTGACGACGGGCACGATCCCGAGGGAGAGGAGCCGCTCCAGAGCCCGCCGGGCGTTCGCGTAGTGCTGCCGGCGGGTCACGTCGTCGGCGGTCAGCAGGACCTGACCCACCGTGAGGTCATAGCGTCCGAAGGAGGCGCTGTAGGCGGCGACGAGTGCGCCCTGCCCGACGCTGGCCGCCGCCTGCTGGGTCGCCAGGTCACGCGGCCGCTTGGCCAGCCCGAGCGGGGTGATGCCCGCCGCGATGGCCCCGGAGGAGACCAGCACGATCTCCGCTCCCTTTTGGCGGCGGTTGGCCAGGGCCTCCACGAGCCGGTCGAGGCGCGCGACCTCCAGCGCGCCTCCGGGGTGGGTCAGCGAGCTCGATCCCACCTTGACCACGACCCGCGCGGCGCTGGCCAGGGGCGATGACGTGGTCGGCACCCGCCGGAGTCTAGTGAACGTTGCGCACCGGGCGACGATCCGTCTCGGGCCCGGGCGGCTCAGTCGTCCTGCGTGGTCCAGTGGCCGGCGCGGCGCTCGGCCTGCAGCTCATCCCGGGCGGCCGACTTGGCGGCGCGACGCTCGGCATACTGCTCGCGCTTCTCGTCGCGGGTGGGGCGGTGGCTCTCGTCGAGCCGCAGGTCGGTGCCCCGTGCGCCGGTGAGCAGCTCGGCCCCGGCCGACATCGTGGGCTCCCAGTCGAAGACGACCGCGTTGTCCTGTGGCCCGATGAGCACCGTCGAGCCGGCGACGGCTCCGGCCTTGACGAGCGCGTCCTCGACGCCCGCGCGCGCCAGTCGGTCGGCGAGGTAGCCGACCGCCTCGTCGTTGGAGAAGTCGGTCTGGCGCACCCACCGGGTGGGCTTGTCCCCCGACACCCGGAAGACCTCGCCCTCCGGGGTCTGCTCACGGGCCACCTCAAAGCCCTTCTCGTCCACTGCCTTGGGCCGCAGCACGATTCGGGGCGGCTCCACGACGAGTATGGCGTCACGAGCCTCCTCGACGTGCCGCGCCATCGCGAAGGTCAGCTCCCCCAGTCCCTGGTGCGCCACCGCAGAGACGATGAACACCTCCAGACCACGGGCCTCGAGGTCGGGCTTGACCATCTCGGCCAGCTCCCGAGCCTCGGGCACGTCAGCCTTGTTCAGCACCACGAGCCGGGTGCGTTCGGAAAGGGGACGGCCACCGAGCGCCTCGTCCGGCACGTACTGCGCCAGCTCCTCCTCGATCACGTCGAGGTCGGTCATCGGGTCACGGCCGGGCTCCAGGGTCGCGCAGTCGATCACGTGCACCAGGACCGAGCACCGCTCGATGTGGCGGAGGAACTCCAGGCCGAGGCCCTTGCCCTCGCTCGCCCCGGGGATCAGGCCGGGCACGTCGGCGACGGTGAAGCGGGACCCACCCGCGGTGACCACCCCGAGGTTGGGCACGAGCGTGGTGAAGGGGTAGTCGGCGATCTTCGGGCGGGCGGCCGACAGCACCGACACCAGGCTGGACTTGCCCGCTGAGGGATAACCGATCAGACCGACGTCGGCCAGGGTCTTGAGCTCGAGCACGATGTCGAGCTCGTCGCCGGGCTCGCCCAGCAGGGCGAAACCGGGCGCCTTGCGCCGCTGGGAGGACAGTGCCCGGTTGCCGAGCCCGCCGCGGCCACCCCGCGCCACGACGTACGAGGCGCTCTGTCCGACCAGGTCGGCGAGGACGGCGCCGGAGGCGTCCTTGACGACCGTTCCCTCGGGGACCGGCAGCACCAGGTCCGCCCCGTCGGCGCCCTCCCGGTCGTCGCCCGCCCCGGGCTTGCCGTTGCCGGCGCCGCGGTGCGGGCTGTGGTGGTAGTCGAGCAGGGTGGTGACCTGCGGGTCGACGGTGAGGACGACGCTGCCTCCCCGGCCCCCGTCGCCCCCGTCCGGGCCGCCGAGCGGCTTGAACTTCTCGCGGCGCACGGACGCGCAGCCGTGTCCCCCGTCACCCGCCGAGACGTGGAGGACGACCCGGTCGACAAAGCTGGCCATCGGTGCTCATTTCAGGTTGGTGGGACGGCGCCCGAGTCGGGCCTGACCCGGCCCGGACACGGGCGCGAGGGGTGGGCCGCCGGCCCACCCCTCGCGCTCGTGAACGACTGTCGTGTCAGGCCGGGATCTCGACCTCGGCCGGAACGATGTTGACCGTCTTGCGACCGCGCTTCGAGCCGAACTGCACCGCGCCGGCCACGAGGGCGAAGAGGGTGTCGTCGCCGCCGCGGCCCACGCCGTCGCCCGGGTGGAAGTGCGTGCCCCGCTGGCGGACGATGATCTCGCCGGCGCTCACGACCTGGCCGCCGAAGCGCTTGACGCCGAGGAACTGCGCGTTGGAGTCGCGGCCGTTGCGCGTCGAGGACGCACCCTTCTTGTGTGCCATGTCAGTGCCTGTCTTTCGGGTTCAGCGGGGTGGTGCGGCGAGCTACGACGTCGGGGTCCCCGCGAGATGTCGGAGCGAGGAACGCGCGGAGAACTGCGTGGGGTTCGACGTCGTGGGGTGGGGTCAGACCTCGATCGCGGTGACCTTGACCTGCGTGAGGTGCTGACGGTGGCCCTGCCGCTTGCGGTAGCCGGTCTTGTTCTTGTACTTGATGATGGTGATCTTGGGGCCCTTGGCGGGCTTGACCACCTCGGCCTTGACGGTGGCCTTGGCGAGCTGGTCGGCGTCGCTGGTCACGGTGGAGCCGTCGACGAGCAGGAGCGGCGTGAGGTCGATGCTCGCGCCGGCCTCACCGCTCACCTTGTCGATGATGAGGACGTCGCCAACGGAAACCTTCTCCTGGCGGCCGCCAGCGCGGACGATCGCGTACACGTTGAGCTCACTCTCTCGGGACGTTCAGTGCGGTGTTGCGGTAAGTCGTGCGGGTGGCGCCGTGCTGTCTGCCTGTGGGCTGCCTGGTAGGCACCACGGCACCGAAGATCGCGCCGGCGGGCGCACCGAGGGTTCAGACTACCGGGTGGGCCCGCCGGTCAGCAAACTCAGACGTTCTCCGGATCGGCCGGGGGCGGAGGTCCGGCAGGCGCCACCACACGGCCACGCTTGCGGCGCGGGCGCCGCACGGGTTCGGGCACGGTCTCGACCGGCTCCACCGGCTCCACCGGCGCGGTCGCCGCGAGCGCCGGCTCCGGCACAGCATCTGTGTCCAGTTCTGCAGCCTCGGGGGTCGCGCTCTCGGGCTCGCCCGCCAGGGGCGTCGCCGTCTGGGGGTCGCTGGCCACGGGCGTCGCCGCCTCCGTGGCGTCGGCGTCCTGCGCACCGGCTGCCTTGGCCGCCGCGGCATGGGCCGCCGCCGCGATCTGCGCCGGCGTGGGACCGGAGGGCTCAGGCGCCTGGGCCGCGTCCTGCCGGCCGTTGCCGGTGCCCTTGCCGCCCTTGGCACCACCGCGCCCCCGACGGCCGCGTGAGCTGCCCTGGTCGGAGGAGTCGTGGTGGTCGTCCACCGGTTCGGTGTGGACCACGATGCCCCGACCGTTGCAGTGCTCGCACGGCTCCGAGAAGACCTCGATCAGGCCCGCTCCGACCCGCTTGCGGGTCATCTGGACCAGACCGAGCGACGTGACCTCGGCCACCTGGTGCTTGGTGCGGTCGCGACCGAGGCACTCGACCAGGCGGCGCACGACCAGGTCGCGGTTGCTCTCGAGGACCATGTCGATGAAGTCGACGACGATGATGCCGCCGATGTCGCGCAGCCGCAGCTGACGGACGATCTCCTCGGCCGCCTCGATGTTGTTCTTGGTGACCGTCTCCTCGAGGTTGCCCCCCGAGCCGACGAACTTGCCGGTGTTGACGTCCACGACGGTCATGGCCTCGGTGCGGTCGATGACCAGGGAGCCTCCCGACGGCAGCCAGACCTTGCGGTCCATCGCCTTGGCCAGCTGCTCGTCCACCCGGTAGTGGGCGAACAGGTCCTGCTCCCCCGTCCACTTGGTCAGGCGGTCGGCCAGGTCGGGGGCGACACGGCCGACGTAGTCACTCACCTGTTCCCAAGCGGGTTCACCGGACACGACCAGGCTGCTGAAGTCCTCGTTGAAGACGTCACGGATGACCCGCACGGTCAGGTCCGGCTCGCCGTGGATCAGCGACGGCGAGTGGGCCGAGTTCGCCTTGCCCTGGATGTCGTCCCAGGCAGCGGTGAGCCGCTCGACGTCGGCCCGCAGCTCGGCCTCGCTCGCTCCCTCCGCCGCGGTGCGAACGATCACTCCGGCGTTGTCCGGCACGATCTCGCGCAGCAGCTTCTTGAGGCGGGCGCGCTCGGTGTCAGGCAGCTTGCGGGAGATACCGGTCATGGAGTTGCCCGGGACGTAGACCAGGTAGCGACCGGGAAGTGACACCTGGGACGTGAGTCGTGCACCCTTGTGCCCGATCGGGTCCTTGGTGACCTGCACCAGAACGCTCTCGCCCGACTTGAGGGCGTGCTCGATGCGCTTGGGCTTGCCGTCCATGCCGGCTGCGTCCCAGTTGACCTCACCGGCATACAGCACCGCGTTGCGGCCACGGCCGATGTCGATGAAGGCGGCCTCCATGCTGGGCAGCACGTTCTGCACCTTGCCGAGGTAGACGTTGCCGGCCATCGAGGCATTGACCTCGCGGGAGATGTAGTGCTCCACGAGGACGTCGTCCTCGAGCACGCCGATCTGGGTGCGGTCGTCACGGTGCCGGACGACCATCACCCGTTCCACGCTCTCCCGCCTGGCCAGGAACTCGGCCTCGGTGATGATCGTGCGTCGGCGCCCAGCCTCGCGACCCTCACGGCGCCGCTGCTTCTTGGCCTCGAGCCGGGTCGAGCCCTTGACCGAGGTGACCTCGTCGCGGTCCTTGCGCGGCTCGCGGACCTTGGTGACGGTGCCGGGCGGGTCGTCCTGGCCCCCGGATCCACCGCTGCGCCGACGCCGACGGCGGCGCCGCGATCCTCCGTCGCCCTCGCCGTGCTCGTCGTCGCCGTGGTCCTGCTGCGAGTCGCCGCTCGAGCCGGAGTCGGAGCCGGACGAGCCGGCCTCGTCGGAGGCGTGGCCCGAGCTGTCGCCGGACTCAGTGGCGTCGTCGCCGCCGGGACGGCCCTTGCGGCCCTTCCCGCCGCGCCTGCGACGTTTGCGACCACCCGAACCGGAATCGTCGTCGGCCGGCCCGTTGCCGTCATCGTCCGACGACCCTGCGTGCTTCGGGGTGGCGTCGGGCGCGGGTGCGCTGTCATGCCCGGCAGCCTCCCCGGGCTCGGCGTGCGTGGCGGGACCGGCTGGCGGGCCAGCCAGGCGGCGGGTCGGGAGACCATCCCGGCGGTCATCAAGGACACCCACGACGACGACCTGTTG
>NZ_SWMA01000062.1:0-10596 GCF_005222685.1 Segeticoccus rhizosphaerae | reverse complement strand
CTGACCCAGCTTCGCACCCCCGAACCCCGCCGCCGCCCAGAGCCCGCCCGTTCACCCAACCCGATGAAACGGTGAGGCTAGTACATCCTTGGTCCACGGAGGTCACCATGGGCGAGAAGGACAAACACAAGGGCACCTACCTGACTCCGGGCGTCTACGTCGAGGAGGTTCCCTCCGCCAACAGGCCGATCGAGGGCGTCGGCACCTCCGTGGCCGCCTTCGTGGGGTTGTCCCCGTTCAGCCCCGGGCGGCTGGCCCAGACCGTCGCTCTCACGGCGGCATTAGCGTTCGTGCTGCGTAAGGTCTCGTAGACATCCATCCCGCCGCTGCGTCCCGGTGCTGGCGTCCCAGACAACCCGGGCCTGCGGTTCGTGGATTATCGAGGTTCCCAACGCAAGCCGTCGTTGTCGCGGCAGACGATCGCCACATGGTCTCCTGCAATGCCGACGAGGCCGCGGTCCGACTTACGGCAAAACTCACCCGGTTCGTAGCAGTTTCCGCCGTTGGTCTTCGGAAAGCAGCCCGTGTGCACAGCTCTCTGCGGCGGCACCAGCTTCTTGGCCTGCGCGGCTGCTCTCGCCTTCGCCTGCGCGGCTGCTCTCGCCTTGGCTTGCGCGGCTGCCTTCGCCTGCGCGACTGCTCTTGCCTTGGCTTGCGCGGCTGCTCTCGCCTTCACCTGCGCGGCTGCCTTCGCCTTGGCTTGCGCGGCTGCCCTCGCCTTGGCTTGCGCGGCTGCCTTCGCTTGCGTTTGGGCCGCTTTGGTGGCCTTCGCCTCTGCGGCTGCTTTTGACTTTTGAGTTACGGAAGCACCACTGACAGTGGTGCGTGTCTGCGCGGTGGACGCTTGCCTCGCCACGGACGGGTTGTTGGCCGGAGACTGCTCGGGGTTGCCACAGCCGGCGAGCCACCCAACAGCAAGCAGCGTGCATGCAACAGATCGGACCAGACGATTGTGCGTACGAGTCATGGCTGCCCCAAGAACTTCATTGCCTATACGGCAACGGTAGGCCGCTTGGCCCGCCCTGTCAGGGGAGTCAGAGTCTTCTTGATTGGTTCAGGGCGGCCTTCAGCACGCGCCAGCTTCCGCGGCCTGGCGCGCTCAGGTGGCGTGGTTGGTCAGGGATGCGATGGTGACCCCGACTATCACCGCGTGCGGTTGGGTAGGTGCCGAGGAGGCAGTGAGCCGGGTCGTGGCTTCGGCTCGAGTGGTATCGGCGCTGGTTTCGAACGTGTCAAAGTGGAGTCCTGCCACCCGGAGGGTCGACCCGGGTCGTTGAGCTTGGTGGAGTCTGGCGGCGAAGTCTGCTGTGACTGACGCGGTGATGGTGGGGTTTAGCGCGACGCACAATCCGGTGAGGATGTTTCGCAGGATGCCGTCGGCTCCGAAGAACGTGTTTGCGTTGCCGGTGAGGAACGGGCCGCCGGATTTGAGGGTCAGGAGCGCGCCGTCGTACCACCCCGATGGCCGGACCGAGATCTGCCCCCACGCGTCGGCGTGGATGTCCACCGATTGTCCCTGGCCGGCGCCCAAGGGTATCGGTGTGTCGGCGCCCTCGGGTGACACCAGGGCGAAGCAGGTCGGTCCGCCGGTTCCGCCTTGCGGCTCGCCCTGGGCCGGCAGTTTGACGTGGATGGTGCCCGCTGTTGATGACCCACCGGCCACGTCGGCCAGCCAGGTCTGCGGGAACTGTGAGATGTTCCAGGCGGGCATCCTGGGTTGCCCGGAGCCTGCGAACAAGACGGTGGTGTAGAAGGTGTCGTCCTGGAATGCCACGCGGGCCGCTGTCGTCAGTTCGTCAGATTGCAGGCAGCGCAGGAAGAGCTTGTAGCCGTCGCTGAACCGGGTCGGTGAAGGCGCGAACGGCAGGCCGGAGGAGTCGGATGCTGGCACCCACGAACAGAAGTCGTACAGAGCCGCCGAGCTGGTGCCGTTCGCATCGGTCGGCCAGTTCCATGAGGTCGAGGGGATCAGGAGCTGCATCGTGGACGTCATCGGCGTGGCCGCGGCACCGAGGTCGGTGGCCAGTCTCGTGGCGAGACTTTCGGCGAACGCGGCCAGCGCCGGTGACGTCATCGACACTCAGATCTCAATCTCGGTGCCGTTACTGGGTTCACTGGATGACCAGTGAACCGTCCGGCAATCACCGGTTCGCGCCCGCACCTGGGCCTTGAAAGCGGTCTCGAACACGTCGCTGTATTTCCTGCAGTACGCCCAGTATCTCCCGCCGTCGCCGCCGTTGGCGACGAGCCACGTCTTGTCATGGCTGCCCATGAAGTTCTCCTGTTCGTGAGTGTTGCGTGACTATCTGGCGGAGCCCCTGACCCCCAGGCGCTCAGCGTCGAAGCCCGGGCCAGGGAGATCCGTGCGGGGTGCCTAGGAGATTCCCGGCTGAGCGGTGACGATCCCCATCAGAAACGGGTAGGTCGCCGTCGACTTGCCCCTGAAACTGGTGGTCGAGTCACCCCGTTCGATCGTGTTCGACTCGTGTCCGCCGCTGCCACCGAAGCGGAAGGGGCCGATGCGAATCCCAGCGGACGCCTCGTACTTTTCGACGTGCTGGCTGTACGTGCTGGCACTCATCGTGATCTCGTACGAGGGTTGGTAGCCGGCAACCAGGGCGACGACCTGCAGCGGGAGAAGGCCGCCCTTGCCGAAGATCGGCGACGCCCCGCCGGTGGCGGTCCAGGGGCTGTAGAACTCACCGGTCCCCGCGAGTGTCTTGAGGTAACCGCCGTTGTACCAGTTACCCGGCGAGACCATGACCTTGGTTGCGGTCAGGTTGATGGTGGCCGAGACCGACTGGTCTGACTCGTCCAGGTCCCACTCCTGCCAAGAGCCGCCCGCGCTCACTCCCCAGAAGAAGGAATCGACACTGGCGTTCCCGCCGGCCCACGACTTGCTGAAGTCGTAGCTGCCCTGACCCTGCCCGATCTTGATCGTGACCTGGTTACCGCCGCCCTGCGAGAGCAGGTTGACCCAGTCCTGACCGCTGCTCGTGCTCATCGAGTAGGCCGGTGCCGACACCAAGGACCCGTCGCCCTGGTTGACCGTCGTCCAACCGGAGGTGATCGTGCTGGGCGTCGCGGGCGGGGTCGCGGCGGCCAGGGCGCTGGTCAGGGTCGGGCTCTGCTGTCCGACGGCCTGGGCGTAGTTGCGTTGCGCGGTCGCGTTCGCTTCGGCGTCCTTGGCCAGCGTGCCCGCCCAGCCGCTTTGCACTTCCCACTCGGTCCACACCGGTGGCGGCACGCCGGCCGGGAGATTGGCGTTGGCCTGAGACCATGCCTGGTTGCGTGCGGTCAGATCGTTCTGGCGCTGGTTCTGTGCCGCGATGAGAAGGTTGTGCGCGTTGGTTACCGCCTGCTGCTGGTCCGGGGGGATCGTCGGGTTCACGTGCTGAAGCGTCTGCTGGTAGGCGTTGAGCAGTGTGGCGCCAGACGGGTCGAACTGGCCCACCGCTGACCACTGGGGAACGGAGTTCAACAGGCTCAGGGCCTGCGGCGAGATCTGCCCGCTCGGCGCCGTTGGCCACCACCAGTCCAGATAGGGATAGATGAGCTGGAAGTTCTCGCTCTCGCCACCCAGCACCCCGGACAGGATCTGCTGATAGGTCTGACCGAACAGTTGATCGTCCACTGACGTCATGACTTTCCTTTCAGGAAAAATGCTCTTTTCCGCGACAGCGAAGCCTCTGGTCCAGGGCGCACTGAAGTCACCCTGTTGGCCCAAGCCTTTCCGTCACGAAAGGGAATTGTGGGCATGCTCGATTAAGCAGCCCGAATAATGGATCGTGAAGAATGTCGTCGACACTGCCCGCAATTGCCAATACTGCTCTTTGCTTGGGCCGAGCCGACACGCGTCACGCCAACCTGGCGCGACCTACCCGAGATGTGTAAACCGGCCCGAGACCTCCACCTGGAACGAACTACCAGAGCAGGACAGCCATCGAGACGTGTTAAACGAAGCCATGTACCACCCCATTCCGCCAAAGAATTCGCCAGTGGACTCGTTCGAGGACCACCGAGATCCAGAGCGCCACGTGACGCGACCCGGCGCACGATTCCGCTCAACAGAATCGGCAAGCGATGCTACTTTCGGTGCGCCCCTTCCACCACCAGCAATACTGCTCCGCGAAAGCCTGCAAGGACAGACCCAGCCACCCTTCTAGGGCGAATCTTTACGAACTCCGTCCCGCGATAGTTAATGAGAACCAGAAGAAAATCCCCTTTGACTAGTCACGAATGGCTAGGAGCGTGTCCCGCGCCATGAAAAAGTGTCCACTGTGGCCAGGTGAAGTCCCCGTTGGTGGCCAAGTAAAAGTCCCCCCTCTGCTCGTCGTATCGTCCTGAGCTTTGAGTCCCCGCGTGGGGCGGGTCGAGTCGAGTGTCCACGTATCCTGACGCGGTGGCGCACACGGTGGTGGGCAGGCCAGTCCCTGGCGGGGAGGCGTGGGCGCGGGCTGCGCTTGCGCGGCTCGGGCGCGTGGCGGGTGTCCATCGGGCGGGGCTGGCGCTGGCCGAGGGCGGTGGGCGACGGCTGTTGTTTACCGCGAGTGACCGCGACCAGCAGCGCCGCGTCGAATGGTGTGAGGTCGACGCCTACGAGGATGTGCCGCTGAACCACACCGTGCGCACCGGCGAGGCGGTGGTGGGCTCGCTGGAGGACCTCGCCTGCCGCTATCGGGCGTTCACGGACCGTCAGACCCCGAAGACGCACGCGCTCGCGTCCGTCCCGATCTTCGCCGCCGGCCAGGTCCTGGGCGCATACGCGCTGTTCTTCGACACCCCGCAGCGCTTCGACCATCCACAACGGACCGAGCTGGAGGATCTGGGGGCACGGCTGGGCGCTGACCTGCGCCGGGTCCAGCGGGCCAGCACTCACGCCGGCAGATCCCTCGGCGCCGAGGCGGTGCCGCAGGGCGCCCACGCGGCGACCCGCTCGCTGGCCGCAGACCCTCGGGCGGTCGCCGAGGCACGCCGCTTTGTGCGGAGGACCCTCGCAGCGTGGGGCGTCGAGGAGGACACCGTCGACAACGCGATCTTGTGCCTGAGCGAGCTGGTCACCAACGCGATGATCCACACCGATGCCGGCTGCCAGGTTCGCGTCGTGCTCGACCGCGGCGTCCTGACCACGACCGTTCGCGACGGCGGTTCGACCGTCGTGGTCGATCCCAGCAACGTCAGGGTGGATCCGCTGGCCGTGCACGGTCGTGGGCTTCAGCTGGTGGACGCGTTCTCGAGCAGGTGGGGCTCGGAGCTGGACGCTGTGGGGATGACCGTGTGGTTCGTGCTCGAGTCGGCGACGTCACCCGTTGGTCGATCAATGCTTCACCCGCCCGCCAGGCAGTGAGCGGACACGAGGAGTCCTGCACGGGCACCGAACCGGCGCCTGTGGAGCATCGCGATCCTGCCTCAGCAACCTCACACCGCCTTCGAGCAGCAGCCCCGAGTTGATCGACGACCACCCGCGGCTCGTCACCGGTCGTACCTTGCGCCATCAGCTCATGGGGCCAGCGGTTTGCTGGTCGACGCCACGGGCGAAGTGGAAGCGGTGGCGGCAGCGCCAGGGCTTGTCGAGGCATGCGGCGCACCCATCATGTGGGAGAGTGCGGCGGGGGAGCAGTCCCCACGAGTACCTCGCGAGCGCACCGACCTGGCGGCGGCGCGTCGAGTTCGACGGGATCTGCGCGCATCTATTCGACGCTCGGTGGAAGGCCCCAATGACAAGGGCGGATCGCGGCGGAATGGGGCACCTCACAATGTTGACGCAGCGGCCTGGGATCGAAGGCTGCCACGCACGGAACCTCTTGTCCCACTCAGCCAGCTCCGCTGGGCTCATGCACCCTTGGTCGCCGTGCACAGAAACACGCCGAACTCGCGGTCGCCCTTGAGGATGGTGCTGGCGTCAACGAAGCTGGCCTCGGCGAATCCGGCGTCGGCCAACTGCTCCGCCAGGCGTTGCCTGTCGAATCCGTGATGTCCGTCAAAGTCGACCTTCTCGGCGTGGAAGGCGCCGTCGGGATCCTCGTCAAGGTCCGCGATGGCCAGCCAACCACCCTTGACCAGGAGCCCCGCCAGGGACCGCAGCAGCCCATCCAGGTCCTGAACGTGGTGCAACGCCATGGAGCTCCACACCACGTCGTAGGCACCACCGAGCGGCTCTGTCGTGAGGTCTACCTGCACAGCGCGCAGGCGGTCACTGAGTCCGGCCGCCTCGATCCGCTCCTGTGCTACCTGCACCATTCCAGCCGAGGGGTCGGTCACGACAACAGAGCCGACCCGATCGGAGAGCAAGATGCTCAGCCGACCGGTGCCTGCGCCGACGTCGAGAGCGCGCATCCGAGGGCCGAGGGTCACGGCCTCCTCGATGGCCCGGGCCACCGCAACCTGTCGCTCCTCGTGGCTCGCGTCGTCGTCCCACGTCGCCGCTTCGTCGTCGAACCGCATGCGCTCGTGCATGTGCTTGACCCTAGCCGCGGCGCTGTCGGCCGCGACCGCCTACCGGGCGGGCGTCGACGCCGTCGTGGCCCAGGGCTTCGAGGCGGGGGGCGCGGCGTCTTCGACCCTGACGGCCAGGACGACCTGCTCGGGACCGTGGCGCTGACCCGCCTTCTCGCGGATCGCCCCGACCTGCCCGTGGTCGCGGCAGGTGGCGTCATGGACGGCCACGGCGTGCGCGCGATGATCGAGCTCGGTGCGGTCGCGGCTCGGCTGGGGACGGCCTTCGCCGCATGTCCCGAGAGCGGTGCCGACGACGCCTTCCGGGCTGCGTTGGCCGGCAGCAGCGCAGAGCACGCTGCGCCGCTGCACAGGCCCCTGCCGGCCGCCACCGTGATCGACCTGCTCGAGCAGGAGCGGGCCTCGGGCCGGGGCGGCCGCGATAATGGCCCGGTGACCGCCACGACGAACGACCCGCTCTGCCTGCCCGCACCCGATCCGGACCTCGACGTGCTGCACGCGTGCCTTGGCAGCTCCTGGGGCCTGGCGGGCGAGCTCACGCCGCTGCATGGCGAGCGGGACCGCAACTTCCGGCTCGACACGGTCGCTGGTCGCTACCTGCTCAAGGTGTACAACCCGGCGGACGGGGAGGCGGTTCTGGACCTGCAGCGCTCGGCGCTGCGCCATATCCGAGCTGTCGATCCCGACCTGCCGGTGCCCGACGTCGTCCCCACGCAGGACGGGCGGGGGTGGCTGGAGGTGACCGGCCGGGACGGCCGCCGTTCCCTGGCCTGGGTGATGACCTGGCTCGAGGGCCGGCATCCAACGCCGGCAGACCTAGCCCCCGCCCAGCTGCGGGACTGGGGCCGCACGGCGGCCCGGCTCGGTCGGGCGCTGCGCGGTTTCGTGCACCCGGCCGCGGCGTACCCGATCGCCTGGGACATCCGGCGCTTGCCGCAGCTGCGGCCATGGCTGTCCGCGGTCGACGCGGGCCGGCGGCCGACGGTCGAGGCGGTGCTCGACCGCTTCGAGCGCCGGGTGGTCCCGGATCTGGCGGCGCTGCGTGCACAGGTCGTGCACAACGACCTCGCCCCGGGCAACGTGCTCGTCGACGACTCCTCGACGATCACCGGGATCACCGACTTCGGGGACATGACTCACACCGCGCTGGTCTGCGACGTGGCGGTCGCCGCCTCCGACGGGCTGAGCGGTCGGGAGGACGGTCTCCAGCTGGTACCGGAGTTCCTGGCCGGGTACCACTCGGTTACCCCGCTCGAACCGGGCGAGCTGGCGCTGGTGGCCGACCTGATGGCCGCCCGCAACGCGGCGGCCATCCTGATCACCGCCTGGCGGACTCGTGAGCAGGGCTGGGCACCGCAGATCGACGACGAGGCTTACCACCAGCTCGGGCTAATGCTCGACGTCGGGCTGGACGCTCTGACGGGCCGGTTCACGACCGCCCTGCGAACCGGCACGCCCGGGCCGTCGTACGGCGGAGGAGGGCTTCCCTACCCCCGCCGGGCCACCGAGGAGCTGCTCGACGCCCGGGCGCGGTCTCTAGGCGGGCTGGAGCTGAGCTACGCACGGCCGGTGCACCTGGTCGGTGGGCGAGGAGTGTTCCTAGAGGCCGTGGGTGGCCGCCGCTACCTCGACGCCTACAACAACGTGCCGGTGCTCGGGCACTCCCACCCTGCCGTGGTCGACGCGGTCTGCTCCCAGCTGGCGACCCTCAACACCAACAGCCGTTACCTCCAGGAGGCCCCGGTCGAGCTCGCGGAGCGGCTGCTGGCGACACTGCCCGACCGGTTCGACCGGGTGCTGCTGGTCAACTCGGGCAGCGAGGCCAACGACCTGGCCTGGCGGATCGCTCGACACGCGACCGGCGCCGCGGGCGGCATCGCCACCAGCTGGGCCTACCACGGAGTCACCGAGGCCACCTACGCGTTCTCGCCGGAGAGCTGGGGGACCGCCGACCGTCCCGCCCACATGCGGTTGGTCGAGCCGCCACCCGGGCCGTTGTCCGCCGTGCCCGAGGCGGCCGAGGACCTGCACGCCGCGGGACTCGGCGTGGCGGCGATGCTGGTCGACGGAGTGTTCACCAGCGACGGGATCCACGGGCCGGCACACGACTGGACCTCTGCGGCGGCCGCCGCGGTCCACGACGCGGGCGGCCTCTACGTGGCCGACGAGGTTCAGGCGGGTCACGGCCGCACCGGCGACTCGCTGTGGAGCTTCGTCGCCGGGGACGTGCCGGCCGACCTGGTGACCCTCGGTAAGCCGATGGGCAACGGCTACCCGGTCGCCGCGGTCGCCGGTCCCGCCGACCTCGTCGACCCATTCCTCGAAGGCACCGACTACTTCAGCACCTTCGGCGGCGGTACTGCCGCCTGCGCCGCCGCCCTCGCCGTGCTGCGCACGCTGGCGGAGGACCGGGTCGTCGACCGGGTCGCCGCGGTGGGCGCTCACCTGGTCGAGGCGTTGCGCGAGGTCACCGCCGACAGGGCCGAGGTGGCCGGGGTGCGCGGCTGGGGACTGGCGGTCGGTGCCGACGTCGTAGACCCAGCGACCGGTCGGCCGGACCCGCAGCGCACCGGCCGGATCGTGGACGGCATGCGCGAGCGCGGGGTGCTGATCGGTCGCACCGGTCCCGGCCGGAACACCCTGAAGATCCGCCCGCCGCTGGTCTTCGGGGACGAGCACGTCGACCTGCTCACCGACGCGCTGACGGCCACCCTGGCTGCGCTCCGGTGACCGCGAAGTGCGAGTCGGGCCTCACAGCGCCCGCTGCTCGGCCACGGAGTTGCCGCCGTCGACGACCAGGCACTGGCCGCTCAGGTACGCCGCCCCGGGAGTGCACAGCCACGCCACCGGCCAGGCGATCTCGTCAGGGGTGCCGCTGCGGCGCACCGGAGTGACCTGGCCCTCTCGCCGCTCGTCGTCGGTCTGGGAGCCGGTGGCTATCCAGCCCGGCGCGACGGCATTGGCGGTGATCCCGTCCGCGGCGAGGTCGACGGCCAGTGACCGGGTCAGCCCGACCATCGCGGCCTTGGCAGCGGCATAGCCGGCGTCCTGCCGCATCGCCATCACCGGTCCGGTGACGCTGGAGACCATCACGATCCGACCCCACGCGGACCGGCGCATGACAGGCACGGCCGCGCGGGTCGTCAGAAAAGCGGTGTCGAGGTTGCGGCGCAGGCTGTGCTGCCACTCGTCGTACCCGAGCCCGTCGACGCCTCCGGACAGCGCGTCGCTGTCGGTGACGGAGGTCATCCCCGCGTTGTTGACCAGGATGTCCAACCGGTCCCACCGGCTCGTGACGGCGGCGACCACCGTCTGCGCAGCCGTCGGATCGGTGAGGTCGGCGACCAGGCCGGTGGCCTGGACTCCAGACTCCGCCAGCTCACCTGCACGGTCGTGCACCCGGTCGGTAGTGGCGGTCAGCACCACGGCGGCGCCGAGCGCACCGAGCCGCCGGCATACCGCGAAGCCGATGCCCGTGGGGCTGCCCGCACCGGTCACCAGCGCGACCCGGCCGGTCAGGTCCAGTCCCGTCGTCACCACGGCACGGATGCTGCCAGATGCCGTACTCCTGGTCGAGTCCGGCCGGGCCGGGGCAGCCGCGGCTGCTGGTGGCTCACGGTCGCTGCGATCGCGAGGACTGGGTCGCGTGCCCCGTTTGGCTCCTCGACCGCCATGACGAGGACCTGGCTGGCGTTGGGCTGGGTTTGCCTCGATCACCGAAGACGAGGAGGTGACGGCGGATCACTGCTCCACGACTCGCCGGATCTGGGGAAAACTCGACGAAACCCGCGCTGATCTGGGCCGGCAATCGACATCAGTGTCTTTGGCGGTCACGACACGACTCCTCCACCCCACTGGTCTCGGCGAATCTTGGCCCCACTCCGCGGAGAAACGCGCAGGCATCCGATCCGCTGGCAGGGCGAAGTCCCTCGAGTAGCAGCGGAGGTACCCGATCGGCGTTCAGCCGAGCGCAGCACCGCTCGTCAAACGCGGCTGCTAGTGGTGTGTCTCGCAAATAAGTAGGTGGTGTGTTGGTAGGCTGGTATTCATGAGTGCACCCGCCTCCCCGTTGCAGATGTCGGCTGGTCAGCGTGAGGCGTTGGAGGTGTTGTCCCGTTCGCAGGCGGCGCCGCATCGGCA
>NZ_SWMA01000061.1:0-10939 GCF_005222685.1 Segeticoccus rhizosphaerae | reverse complement strand
CGGCAGACTAGAACTCAACAAACCGGTGGCCTCGTTTCCGAGCGTCGCATCGGCCTCATTTTCGAGCGTTGCCGACAGGTGGAGTACAACCCACAGCGAAGAGCACGCAAAACACCGTCGACAAGGACGAAGTGGCGCCAATGAATGCTTGCTACTGGAACTCTCGCTAATCCGAAATGAAAGTGCGCGTGCCGGTCTGATCGTCCGCCGACGGTGGAGGGGTTCTCCGTTTGAGGGTGCTTGTGTTCAGGAGGCGTTCGAGGTGACTTCGTCGCCCAGCGCCTGGAGTTCGTGGATGTGATTGCCCTTCTTGCGTGGGGGTTGATGCGGGAGACGTAGAGGCCCGGGCAAGGTGATAGAAGGTGGCCGGGGGCTGGCAGCAGGTGCCAGGTGGTGACCAAGATGGATCTGCCGACGACGACGATGCCCTTCGTCTCACTCTCGTCTGGGCGCGATCCGTCGGTACCGGTCGCCCGAGAACGTGTCGCTCCCGCCTGCGCCGACGGCGACTTCGCCCAGGACGCGGGGCCAGGTAGCGGTCCCCGTGGTCGGTGGATCCATTGCCCTTGTTGTGACCAGCGGACTCCTTCACTCCGCGAGCGAACTTGGCCACATGGCTAGGTGTGCCGGGCCGGGAAGCGAATCATGTCCACACCGACCTCGGTGATTATGACCGCTGCTGTGGTTGGGCCCGACTCCCGGGGGCGGCGTCCAGGCGGGCTGCCGCGTCATCAGCGAAAGGGCACAACTGGGATTCGATGGCCAGCAGCAGGTAGCGGTCATGAGTGGGCAGTTGGCGCTGGCTGAGACGTTCTCACCTCAACGATCACTCTTCTTCAGCCAATGAGCCCCGACACGGCAAACGAATTGACGGACTCTTGGAACCGCCAGGGGTAGCCGGCGAAACGTGGGCTGCTGCCGTTTGTATCTGAGCGCGAAGTCCCTAGCGATTCCGAGGCGTAGTGTGAAACACGACAGGGTTTGTAAACGACATACTGAGGATGAGCGTCACTCGTGGGAGGTAGGAATTCTCGCTTCCAAACGGGCAAAGAGGGCACCTGCGGCAGACTTTGGCACGCCGATGTTTTGTGTCAGTCGCGGTGGACGCCTTCAGCGTCGGATACAGCCAAGGGCGCAGCCTCCTTGAGGGAGGCGGTGCCGAGGCGGTGCCTCACCAGTTCGTGCCCAGAGCAACCGTCTAGGCGTGCTCGGATCCAGCACCATCGGCATTCGCCGAGAGTCGTGGTGCACTGTCGGAGCTGGGGCCTTGTAGGGGTTGGTGGAAAACCGGGGAGGACTATCGGCCGGCGGCCAGGGACCTCAGGAGGTTCCCGGCCGGGCGATATTGCCGCCTACGTACCCCTAACGGCTTGTTGAAGGGCACCTTCGACCGTCTCGCGGTTGAGTGCGCTTACAAAACGTGCATGATCTGGGTGACAGACTACGCGGACTTTTCCTAATGACTCGTGGAGGTCGGTCCGTAGGCTGTCCCACAGGTGCGATTGCTCTGGCCGGCTCACTGGCAATTCATCTAGTCTAGCTCTCCGCCGATCCTCTTCCTGGATTAGCTCAAGACCCGAGGAAGCTCCCGGCTTTGCCTGCGTTGCATCTACCATCACCAACACTCTATCGGATCGCGCATCCGCGAGAAATGCATTGCGCGCGTCGGCAACGATAATTGAGCTTCTGCCCGATAAATCTTCAACGCGATCGACCGCGGAAGCGAGACAGTCTTGGAACGTTCGTTGGAACTCTAACTTGCGACGCCAGTCCTTCTCCGACATCAGCGTCGTAACTGCCCTCCACAAAACCTCGTTACCCCAACGCGAAACGACAAAAACGCGCTTGAAAAGTCTACGCTCCTCAATCAAATCAGCGAGCATACGACCAGCAGGGCCCGCCCGATCAGCGAGCCAGTCGAGCACCGCCTGATCACCTGGATGTATCTGGCCGCCGCCAGCCATCGACATAAGCGGAAGAGTGTGCGGCGCGCCCCCTTTCGCGCGCAGCGCAGGGTACAACTCTCCGGTTACGGCTCTTCGAATGCCCATCTTCCGAGACTTGTCTCTAGCATCCACCCGTTCCAAGTACTCCAGTGCCACGCGCTGGAGCATCGCCTTCAGCGCTCGATAGGCATGATGCCAATAGACCGAGCCATACATGGCGTACCGAGCGAACGCCACGGCTTCGGCGGTGACGCGCCCCTTCTCATGAATTCCAATGTTCACATAAGTGTCTTCGCCTGTCTGCTGGCAGACGACCGTCAATACACGGAGAAGGCGTTCAACATCGATTACAGACCCGTACGTTAGACCAAGGTTTGTGCTGTCTCGAATTAAGTAGTCAATCTTGTCGGCGTCGATAGGGCCGTCGATCATTGCATGGATTAGACGGTCCCTCACACTACCCCGCATTCGAGGTACATCGGCGTCAAGTATGGAGAGCAATCGGTCGACACTGACGCCCCAGCCCAGAGCTCCGTCTGCGAATTGATCACACTCAATTACTCTACGAAGGCCCGTAGAAGCGTCTCTCAAAAGTTCCTTTCCTCGCGCTTCGTGCGAAAAGACTTCTACGTCAGCCTCTTCGAGATCGTGCGCGAGGCCGTAGTGTCCCACATCATGAAGGAGCGCGATCAACAAGGCGGCGAGGATGTCTTCCTCCCTGATGATCTGTCGGAATAGAGGATTTATAGGATCCTGATAAAGAGCAATGGTATAACGGCACATGGCCGAAAACGTTCCGACAACGTGCTCCAGTCGCGTATGGGTGGCAGTCGGGTACACAAGATTCAGCAAACTGAGTTGCGTGAAGCCTCCGAGACTTGAGACCTGGTCGTGCTCCACGATCCGCTTTACGCGGGGCGTGAAAGGCGTTGTTGAAAAAGTGGACGCTTGGATTGTGTCGAGGCCAAACTGGTCTAGTTCAGGGATTCGGGTTTCGAGGTTGTACCCTCCAGTGAGTTTGCGAATATCGCGAAGTGCGTCCTCGACAGACTCATACTTGAGCTCTTCGAGAGCCACCCGCGACAGTCCCAGAAGGGTTTCATCCATCGCATTCTTTCCGTCAAGCAATCGACAGGCGAGCAACTTCAAATAGCGGTGCGTATACAGTGACAACGGCCGGTTCTCCCTTTCGTCGGCCACATCGAGCAGAAGAAGAATTGTTCGGCCCAGGGAGTAGAGATCCCACGCGGGGCGAAGCGTCTTGCGAAGGGCCTCCCCGCGCAAGCGATTCGGATCGCTGGATGCCTCAGCGATGAATCGTCGCGCTTCTGGATGGATAAAGCCCTCCGTTCCTCCGATCATGGTCAGTCCGGTGTCATCTTGAAGCACCTTCGCGAAACCCAAGTCGCTGATCACGGGTGAGTTACCGGACCGCACAAGGATGTTGCCGGGCTTTATGTCGAGGTGGACCTGTCCTTGACTGTGCATATAAGATAGCGCTTCGAGAACACGCTCCAATAGTTGCAAGATGTCCTGCTCAGACACTTGTTCGCGCGCGATGTAGTCATCGACGTCATCGACATCCGCATGCAAATCCATGATGTAGTAGGGAACGTCTGTGTGATTAGGCCGAACCGCTCCTTTTGCATGTACCCGCATGAGGTATGGGTGCGTGAGCTCCACAAGCCTGGCAGTCTCAGCTGTCAGGAACGAAGCGAGCAACTCCTGCTTCCCTGGTGAGGGTCGGGAAAACTTTAATGCACGGTCGAGTTGCAGCTTGACATCGCGGACCCGGAGCACAACGCCACTACCGCCGGCCGCCCAACGGCTCGCACAACGCATACTGTCCAGCGACCTCTTGGCTGATTTGATGGACGATCGCTCGAAGTTGTTCAGCCTCAGCGGGCCATGCAGTCCTGAGGCTGACTCCCTGCGCATATAGTGCCTCCAACCGGGCTACAACTTCATCTTCGGTCAGCATTGCCCGCACCTCTCACAGTCGCTAGTAGGAGCTCAAGCCATATTGCCACTGATTGAGCCGTGTGCCGGTAAGTTTCAGGTTTAAGGTCAGCGGATGTTCTTCGCAATTCGGATTCGGTCGCCTCTCGCACCGTGCTGCGCGGCGGCCATCTAGGCCTACCCTTGGATGGAATGGTTGCGGCATTCTGGGCGCACAGACGCGGGTGCTAAACGCGGGCCAGACGCGCGCTCACGGCGGCATGGTCGGACGTCAGAGTTGGAGGTACTCGAGAGGTTCACCGTTGGCGAACGGAAGAGCGAGCGGGCCTGGCCCACCTGCGCTGCGGTTCGACGACGTGTTGATGCCACGCTCTGCCCCGTGAGGTCCGACACCGGAGGTCTCGAGATCTGGCCGTACGCCTCCTACTGACGCAGATCAGTCACCGTCGTCGACTTCGATGACCTCGTAGTCGATCTCATCATCGGGGTCGGAGTAATCGCCTGGGTTGTGCATGTGCAGGACCGTCGCCCCCTCGCTGTAGTCGCTGCACATCTGCTGGCCGTGCTGCTCCGCCTCGGCCTCCGTCTCGAAAATTTCGTCGTCCTCCTCTCGACTGCCGTCCGACCCGATCGTCACTACCTTGAACATTCCACGCCTCTATTGTTAAGTGAACTCACAACTCTAAAGGATAAACACAGGAAAACACCGTGCAGACTCCATTCAAAAGCCCGTGCACCCGATTCGGCGCGCAGCCATCGAAAAAGGTGGTTCGGCCGAATCCAATAAGCCCGAGTCTCCACAGAACCCAGGGCGGTTCACTTGACCGGCCCGTTCTACGCCGCGACGATCCGGCACTCGTACTGCGACAGAACGCCACTGAGAGGACCTCGGCTGAGCCTCACCGTCTTCGACGTTCCGCTAGTTGCGGTTGACAATTGACGCGTCGTCCGTCACGCCCAAGTCGGCCCGCATGAGGTGATTGAGGTGTGCAACTCGCATGATCGCTTGCTCCTGGGCTGAGCCGGCCGCACCTTTCGGGGCGTTCTCGACCTGGCCGAGTTCCTCAAGCGCCGCCAACGCAGCGTGGGCCGCATTGCGGACCTCGGTTGGCGCAATAAGTTCGAGCAGCACCAGATGCTCTCGGAACTCTTCGCGCAACTTGGCTTCCCCCTCGCTACGTTCCTGTATGAGCTGGAGCCATCTATACTGCAGGACTCCCGTCTCAACGTACATCTCGCGACGGTGCTGCAGCCATTGCCGTGCTTCCTCGCGCGCCCATCGCCGGCTCTCGCGGCGATCTTCGCGCCGTGCGCCTAACTGCTGCACCAATATCGCCACACCTGCTCCGATCACCGTCCCAGCGAGCGGAACCCAATCTGTCCACAGCACGAGCTACTCCCCTTTCGAATAGGCATGAGACGAACTGCGCGACCCTCGCCCGATGGAAGTCCGTTTGTCCCGTCGGAGAGGGTTGTCCGCGATCTTCGGCCGCGGTGCTGCGACGGTGTACCTCACGACCAAGAGCGCAACGCAGCGATTTGCCGCCTTGAGGGCCAAAGGCACACCTGCATGGCAGCTGCCACTGCGCTCCAAGCCAAAGCGACTAGGGCCGCTCGCCCTTGGGAAATCGACACCGCGTTCGCTCTTCGGCGGGGTCATGGCAGTGGCGACGTTACAGAATTTCGGTATGGTTCGCCGCGAAATCTTCGAGACCCCGACTTCTCTCTGAGGTGCTCATGGTGCGAAGTTGATTACCGCCTGGATTTCGGGCGTGACTTGTAGGTCGAACTTCTCAACGATCAATCTGAGGCGTTTGGCAAACACTTCTCGCAGGACGATCAAGTGATACCGGAAGAGTTCGTCGTCCCTACGGAAATTGGCGGAATCTCGACCCGCCGCACTCACGAAGTTCGTACATGCGGTCTGCATGTCAGTGATAGCCGCCAGCAAGAAGCCGCGGTCAGTGACGGCCAGCATCTCGTTCTCGAAAACCTTGCGTAGGTCGTGCGCTGACTCCCTGCATTCCTCATAATCCTCGGCCAACAAGCGATCTCGAAGCAGGCGCCTCCTTTGAAGTAATTTGACAAGTCGCTCGGCAATATGGCGATAGTCTTGTATGTAGCGCGACTCATCATCGTCCATGGCGTCTCCTCACCTCGATAACCTTTGATCAATTGCCGTATCAACTTCTACCGCTGCCGCTCTCAACCATTCGGATTGGACGTCCGCCGATCGACTCCTTGAACTGTCGCGGATCTGATCACGCTTTTGCCGTCCGGTTGGCCCAGATTTGGTGCCCACGATGGCACGCAACACCGGAAGGTCACTTTCGTCATTACTATCGGGAATGAGCGCGCCGACGTAACCGGATAGATGCTGAAACTGAGTGATAGACATCTGGCGACGAATCTCGGCCAGCAACCCCAACTCGAATTCGATGCGACGCTCACGGGTGAGATCGCGCTTGGTCTGGACTGACTGCCACGCCGCATAAGCTATTGCAAGGCCGGCGAGCAGCGCACCGACTACTCCAGAGAACGCACTGACGTAGTCCAGCCAGTCGCGCGGAGGGGCCACTGGTATGGGCGCCGGACCGCTGTTGCAGAGCGCGAAGGTCAACACGGGACTTATCATCTCGTCCAAGTGCCGTGATACGAGGTCGGCGCGCCCAAGGTTGAGACTCGGCTCATAAGAGGTCGCCTTGGGGGACGGACCTCGCAGACCGCGGTCAGCGTTGCACGCACGAAGCAGGGACAAGTCGCCCGGATCGCGCATCAAGCCCAGCGGCTGCATTCATAGCGTCGCACCATAGGAGAAGGGGACAGGCCCGTTCCCACAGGACTGACTCCAGTGTCTGCGACCGGGGACCGCGCGAGACGCGCGCTCATCGGCAATTCCATGCGTGTGTGGGCTGCGTCATAGTGGGCGGAATGCAGCGACGAAGTGCTCCGCCGCCTGGCGTTGGCCCGGATGGTGTGCAACTGGCACCAGATCGACTTCCTCCTCATGGCGAATCCTCCGCAGACTGATCCCCGGTACGTGCGGCCAGCTGATAGAGCTGGAACACCACTTGACCACCGCCGAACTCGCGGTTAGCGGCCACGCGAATGTCCCATCGGCCTCCTGTCGGGACAGGGAAGGGGGCACGCACAGCGGGAACGTGGCGGAGGAACCCGCTGTGTGAGCAAGGTGCAAAGCGGGTCACGTCGCGGATGGCGCCGCACACACGGCGAGCGCATATTTTTCCCGGGCCCGGGGGAAGCTCGCAGTTGCCACCGACGAGGCGGCTCAGTCGAGATCCTCCGCGCGGCCAGGGCGATCCTCTTGAGTCGCTCCGGTGCTGAGTCGGGCGATCCGCAGCACGGCTTGGAGACCTTGTGGACTGCCCGGCCAGTGCTCGCGGACCGCGGAGACACCGGCCCGACGGACGGCCGAGCGCAGCGCGAGCACGACGATGATGGCGTCGTCGGCATACCCGATCACGGGCAGGAAGTCTGGGATGAGATCGATCGGGGATGCCAGGTAGACCAGCAGCAACCACAACCTGACCCGGGCGCCTCGGGGGACCTCACGGTCGGCGGCCAAGCGCTTGAGCAGGCGCAGCAGGTCCGGCAGCAGCCTGAGACTCTCGCCAAGGGTCAGGTCGTCCGGTCGCAACCGCCAGACCGCCACGACCAGCATGATCCAGATCGAGAGCAGACCGGCCGCGATCGCGACCGCCGCCGACCATGTGGTGTGGCTCACCATGTCCCTTCCTTTGCTGGGAGGAAGCGATGCAGGCTCCACCAGTTGGTCTCAACTCGCGTCGGCTGCTCGCTGGACCCAGCGTCGCCGCGCCACGACGCGGTCAGCGCTCCAACGGCCACACCTCGCGGTCCGCGAGCCGACCGAGTCCGACGTCGACGCTCGTTGCGGCTGCCCGCTACCTGGCCGGGCCCGAGCGGCCCACCGGTGCGGGGGCGGTTTCCGCTGCCACCTTCATCATCAGTGTGGTCGGCTGCGGACTGGTCTGGTGCCCTGAGGGC
This sequence comes from Segeticoccus rhizosphaerae, assembly GCF_005222685.1. Classification (NCBI taxonomy): domain Bacteria; kingdom Bacillati; phylum Actinomycetota; class Actinomycetes; order Micrococcales; family Intrasporangiaceae; genus Segeticoccus; species Segeticoccus rhizosphaerae. The sequence continues at coordinate 3,008 of NZ_SWMA01000061.1, read as the reverse complement.
TTCTGCCCTGGTTGTTCTCGCGACAACGCTAGTCGAACAGATCCTCGAGGAAGCTGCGGCGCTTGCGGCGGGGCTGGTGGCCATGCTGTGCCCGACTGCGGTAGTCGCCTCGGTAGTCATCCCGGTAGCCCTCGCCGTAGCCTACGCTCTCGCGGTAGCCGGGCCGGTCTCTGGGCGCCGCAGGAGCAACCGGACTGTTGAAGGCCGCCTCGGCGTCGACGAGGCGCTCGAGCTCGCCACGGTCGAGGAACAAGCCGCGGCAGTCTTGGCACTGGTCGACATGGACGCCGTTGCGCTCGTAGGACGTCATCGTGCCTCGGCACTTCGGGCAGGTCATCTGATTGGTCATCCGTACTCCTCATGGGAAGGGTCGGCGCGTGGCCAACCGACGCGCGGCGTAGCCCAGTCAACGCCTCCCCCGGGCGGCGAGTTCCCTCACGGTCGAACGACGTGGGGTCAGGGGATCGCTCTACGGACAGGAGCGTTCACCGGTGACCGCGAGGAGGTGGGGCGAGTTGTGTGAGCTCGGTCAGCAGCGCGGTGACCTTGGTGTCGATCTGGTCTCGGATCGGACGCACCTGCTCGAGGGTCAGGCCGGCGGGGTCGGGCACGTCCCAGTCGAGGTAGCGCTTGCCGGGGTAGATGGTGCAAGCGTCGCCGCAGCCCATGGTGATCACTACGTCGGCGGCTGCCACGTCCTTGGTGTCGAGTCCGGTGGGGATCTGGTCGGACAGGTCGATGCCGAGTTCGGCCATGGCCGCCACGACCGCCGGGTTCAGTTGGTCTGCAGGTGCGGAGCCGGCAGACCGGACGGCCACCTGGTCGCCGCCGTGGCGTGTCAGAAGGGCGGCGGCCATCTGGGAGCGGCCGGCGTTGTGGACGCAGACGAACAGCACCTCGGGCGCGGCGCCCTGGCGATCGGTCATCAGATGCTCTCCCTGGCGGTGGTGGAGCGTGGATGCTTGGTTGGCACGGGGTAGAAGAGGCGGCGGGCCCACAGAGCGACGTAGACGAGGGCGACCAGGACGGGGACCTCGATCAGCGGGCCGACGACGCCGGCGAGGGCCTCTCCCGAGGTGACGCCGAAGACGCCGATGGCCACCGCGATGGCCAACTCGAAGTTGTTGCCCGCAGCGGTGAACGCGAGGGTCGCGGTGCGGGGGTAGGGCAGCCCGAGACTCCGGCCGAGGGCGAAGCCGCCGGTCCACATGAGCGCGAAGTAGGCCAGCAGCGGCACCGCGATACGGGCGACGTCACCGGGTTGTCGGGTGATGGTGTCGCCCTGCAGGGCGAACAGGACCACGATGGTGAACAGCAGCCCGATGAGCGCCCAGGGCCCGATCTTCGGCAGGAACCTCGCCTCGTACCACTCCCGGCCGCGGGCCCGTTCGCCCAGGACGCGGGTGAGGAAGCCGGCCACCAGCGGGATGCCGAGGAAGATCGCCACGCTGGCGGCGATGGTGCCGACCGAGACGTGCAACCCGGCGGTGTCCAGGCCCAGCCAGCCGGGCAGGACCTGCAGGTAGAACCAGCCCAGACCGGCGAAGGCGACGATCTGGAACAGCGAGTTCAGCGCGACCAGCACCGCGCCGGCCTCGCAGTCGCCGCCGGACAGGTCGTTCCAGATCAGCACCATGGCGATGCAGCGGGCCAGGCCCACGATGATCAGCCCGGTCCGGTATGCCGGTTGGTCGGCCAGCAGCAGCCACGCCAGGGTGAACATGAGCGCCGGGCCGACCAGCCAGTTCAGCACCAGGGAGGACACGAGCAGGCGGGTGTCGCGGGTGACCCGGTCGAGCTGGCCGTAGCGCACCTTGGCCAGCACCGGGTACATCATGACGAGCAGCCCGACGAAGATCGGTGCCGAGACCCCCGTGGTGACGTGCGCGGAGTCCAGCACCCCGGCGATGCCGGGCACGAACCGGCCCAGCAGCAGTCCGAGAGCCATCGCCGCCAGGATCCACACCGGCAGGAACCGGTCCAGCCGGGACAGCCGGGCGACGACCGGCGCGTCGAGGTCATGAGCCGAGCGCTCGGTGACGGTGTCGCTCACGACGCGCCAACCGGGGTGGCTCCGGCGGCGGTGAGCAGCGTGGCGAGCGACTGCAGCGCCTGCGGGCGTGCCCGGTAGTAGACCCAGGTCCCGCGCCGCTCCCGGTCGACCAGACCGGCGTCGTGCAGCACCTTCAGGTGGTGGGAGATCGTCGGTTGGGACAGCTCGAACGCCGGGGTCAGGTCGCACACGCACGCCTCGCCGTCGGCGTGGGAGGCGATCAGCGACATCAGCCGCAACCGGACCGGGTCGGCCAGGGCCTTCAGCAAGGGGGCGACGGTTTCGGCCTGTTCGGCGCTGAGCGGCTGGCTGGTCAGGGGCGAGCAGCACAGGCTCAACGGCTCGGCGACGGGAAGCAACTTCGGCATGCATCTATATTGACAGATGTTGATTCAGAGGTGCAACATGGACCGCCATATAGACATCAATCGATACAAGGAGTGGCAATGTCCCGCATCCAGCTCGCGCTCAACGTTTCCGACCTCGAGGCTGCGATCGCCTTCTACAGCAAGCAGTTCGGCGTGGAGCCAGCCAAGCGTCGACCCGGCTACGCGAACTTCGCCATCGCCGAGCCACCGCTGAAGCTGGTGCTCCTCGAGGGCGCCGGTGAGGGCGGCACCTTGAACCACCTCGGCGTCGAGGTGAACTCCACCGAAGAGGTCGACGCCCAGCAGGCACGGCTGACCGCCGAGGGCTTCTTCGCGGACGAAGAGCGCGGCACCACCTGTTGCTACGCCACCCAGGACAAGTTCTGGGTCACTGGGCCGGACGGCGAACGGTGGGAGCACTACACCGTGCTGGCCGACAGCCCCACCTTCGGCGGTCAGCCCTCCGCAGGGTCCACGAGCGAGGACGAGACCGCCTGCTGCGCCAGCTAACCTCACCGTTTCATCGGGTTGGGTGAACGGGCGGGCTCTGGGCGGCGGCGGGGTTCGGGGGTGCGAAGCTGGGTCAG
>NZ_SWMA01000060.1:0-12196 GCF_005222685.1 Segeticoccus rhizosphaerae | reverse complement strand
CAGATCCCGACAGACTGGGTCGAGGACCACCCGGCCGCACCGTTCCACTTCGTCACCGACGGCGTGGAGGCGCCGGTCGCTGGCGGTGTGGCCGCGGACGGCGCGGCCGGTGCGGCCACCGACGGCCCGCCGCTGGACCTCAACGCGGCCACCGCGGCCCAGCTCGAGGAGCTGCCCGGCGTCGGCCCGGTACTGTCGCAGCGGATCGTCGAGTGGCGCACCGAGCACGGCAGGTTCTCCACGGTCGACGAGCTGATGGAGGTGAGCGGCATCGGGGAGAAGATGCTCGCCGAGATCGCGCCGAGGGTCCGTGTGTGACCGGCCTGCCACCGCCGACGCCGGTGCGCGACTCCGTCGAGCCTGAGTCGAAGGAGTCGACTCGTCTCGATGTCCGCCTGCTGGTGCCGGCTCTGGTCGCGTGGGCGGTGACCGCGACGGCACTGTCCTGGCCGGCCCGGCGATCGCTCCTGGTGGCGGCGCTTCTCGTGCTGGTCGGGGTCGTCTGCTGGGGCCTGAAGCGCCCGCGGATGAGGCGTTGGTCGACCGCCGCGGCCGCGGCCTGCCTCGCCACCTCGCTGTGCCTCGGGGCCCTGGCCGCCCACCTGGAGACACGGTCGGCCGGACTGGTGCCCACCCTCGCCGCGCAGCGGGCCAGCGCCGAGATCGAGGCCGTGGTCATCTCCGACCCGAAGGTCATCCAGGCCGTCGGGCCGCGCCGTGCCGAGTTGGTGGTGGTGCGGCTGTCGGTGCACGTCGTGGTGGGTCGAGGACAACGCAGCGAGCCGCGCACGCCGGTGCTCGTCCTCGGCGACGAGGACTGGACCCGGGTGCGATGGCACCAGACGATCCGTGCCAAGGGCCGGTTCGGGCCGGCCGAGCCGGGCGATGACGTGCTCGCGGTGTTCAACCCTCGGGGGAGCCCCTCCGTGGTGAGCGAGCCGGGAATGGTCGCTCGTGCCGCCGAGCACGTCCGGTCGGGGTTGCGACAGGCTGTGGACGGACTTCCGGCCGACCCGCGGGGGCTGCTGCCGGGCCTCGTCATCGGCGACACCAGTCGAACGCCGCCCGGCCTCACCGACGCCATGCGCGACACGGGGATGACCCACCTGTCCGCGGTCAGCGGCAGCAACGTCGCCGTCGTGCTGGCCGCGGCGATGCTGGTCTGCGGGTGGTGCCGGATCCGACGACGATGGCGACCGGTCGTGGCTGGCGCCTGCCTCGCCGGCTTCGTCGTGCTCTGCCGACCGGAGCCGAGCGTGCTGCGGGCCGCGGTCATGGGAGCCATCGGACTGCTCGGGCTGAGCACGTCCCGGCGCCGGATGGGCTTGCCGGCCCTGGCCGCTGCGGTCATCGTCCTGCTGTGCGTCGACCCCTGGCTGGCCAGGTCCTACGGCTTCGCGCTGTCGACGCTCGCCACACTGGGCCTGCTGCTGTTCGTCCGGTCGTGGGGTGCGTGGTTCGCGCGGTTCCTGCCCGGGCGACTGCACGCGCTCGGTCCCGTGATCGCCATACCGGTTGCCGCGCAGGCGATGTGTGCTCCGGTGATCGTGCTGCTGCAGGGTTCGGTGACAGTCGTGGGGGTCCTGGCCAACCTGCTGGCCGCGCCGCTCGTGGCACCCGCGACCGTGCTCGGGGTGCTCGCCGCGTTGGTGGCCCTCGTGTCGGCCCCGGTCGCGGCCGGCGTCGCGTGGCTCGCCTGCATCCCGACGCTCGGCATCGCCTGGATCGCGCGTGCCTGCGCCACCGTACCGATGGGTCAGCTGCCGTGGCCGGACGGTGCCGCAGGGGCGGTCCTGCTCGCAGCCGTCACCCTGGTGCTCCTCTTCACCGGCCCGTGGCAGGTCGCCCGGATCCGATGCCGGCCGTGGCTCTCGGCGGCCGGTGCGCTGCTGGCCCTGGCGTGCACGTGGCCCACCGGTTCGGTCGGTTGGCCGCCGCCGGGTTGGCTCCTGGTGATGTGCGACGTGGGGCAGGGCGACGGCATCGTGCTGGCCAGCGCGCCGGGTCATGCCGTCGTGGTGGACACCGGTCCTGATCCAGACGCGATGGGCACCTGCCTGCGTCGCCTCGATGTCGAGGTCGTCGATGCCGTGGTCCTCACCCACTTCCACGCCGACCACGTCGACGGGCTGGGCGCCGTGCTCGACGGCTGGCCGGTCGGAGCGGTCTACGTCTCGCCGGTCGACGAACCGGCCGGCGAGGCACGGGCGGTCCGAGAGCAGGCGAGCGAGGTGGGGACGCCGGTGCACCGCGCCTATGCCGGCGACGTCCTGCGGTGGGAGGGGCTGCGCGCGGCGGTGCTCTGGCCGGCCACGGAGCTGCACACCGGGTCGATCCCCAACAACGCCAGTGTGGTCCTCGACGTCGACCTCGGCGGGCTGCGGATGCTGCTGCTCGGTGACGTCGAACCTGAAGCCGCCAGACGGGTGCGGCGCGCGCTGGAACAGGAGGGCAGGCCGGCCCGGTTCGACGTGCTGAAGGTCGCCCACCACGGCTCCGCCAAGCAGGACCCGGTCCTGTTGCAGCTCGCGCACGCCCCCGTCGCGCTGATCAGCGTCGGCGCCGACAACGACTACGGTCACCCGGCGCCGAGCGCGCTCACCGTGTTGCGCGACGACCAGTTCACGGTGTTCCGCACCGACCGCAGCGGTGACATCGCGGTGTCCCGCGCCGGCAACGGGGGCCCCGCGATCTCCACCCGCGGCTCCTGACTCGATGCCGCCCTCGCCCATCTGGTGCGCCACTTGCCCCGGTTGTTGCGGCGACATCGCGCGGCTCGAGTGCGCGATGTCATCGCAACCGGGCGGGGTCTCGGCGGGCGCAGGCGCGAGTTGGCCCGGCTCAGGCGGAGTCGCGCACGCAGCCGGGGGTGGCGGCGGCCTCGAGCAGCGCCTCGACCGTCGCCCGCACCGCCGGCACCCGCTCGAGGTCCGCCGTCGTGACCACGTGGACGGCACGCCGCGAGGCGGGGTTCACTGGCAGCGTCACCACGTCTGGATGGCTCGCGCTGCGCAGGATCAGATCGGGGATCAGCGCCACACCCAGCCCCTCGGCGACCAAACCCAGGACCGCGACGTAGTCCTCGGTCTCGAAGGCGACGTCCGGCGCGAAGCCCGCCTTGTCGCAGAGGGAGAGCAGGTGGCCCCGGCACCTCGGACAGCCGGCGATCCAGGTCTCGTCGGACAACGCCGCCAGGTCGGCGACCGGCGCCTGCGCCATCGGGTGGTCCTTGGGCAGCGCCAGCCGCACCTCGTCGTCGAGCAGCTTGTGGGTGACCAGCCCGTCCAGGTCGTCCTCGCCCCGGCCGAGGTCGGTGCCCTCGTAGGCGAACGCCACCGCCAGGTCGCAGGTGCCGGCCCGCAGCGCGGCCAGCGACTCCGGCGGCTCCGCCTCGTGGAAGCTCACGCTCACGTCGGGGTAGCGCTCCTTGACCAGTGCCAGCGCTCGGGGCACGAGCGTCGCGGACGAGGAGGGGAACGCCATCAGCCGCACCCGCCCGGTGCGCAGCCCGGCGATGGCCGACACCTCGGCGGTGGCCGCCTCGAGGGCCGCGAGCACCGGCACCGCGTGCCGGGCGAGCACGTCCCCGGCCTCGGTGAGCCGCACGCCGCGTCCCATCCGCTCGACGAGCACTGTGCCGGTGCGCTCCTCGAGCCGGCGCACCATCTGTGAGATGGCCGGCTGGGAGAAGCCGAGAGCGGCTGCGGCAGCCGTGAAGCTGCCCTCGTCGTGGATCGCCTTCATCACCCGAAGGCCGGCGGCGTCGATCATGACCCAACCATAATCGAGCGTTACTTAAAGTCAAGAACTTGTGGTCTTGTGTGATGAGTCGGAATCGGTCATCGTGGATGTATGCCGACTCTCACCTCCCCGCGCCACGGACAGCCCGAGCTCCCCGCACCCGCCAGTTCCACCAGCGCGGACGCGCTGGCGCGGCTCAAGGCCCAGTTTGCGCCGGCACCCGGCTACCTCAACGCGAGCACCATGGGCCTGCCGCCCGAGCCTGTGGTCCAGGCGCTCCGGTCCGCGCTGGAGCAGTGGCAGCTCGGCCGCGCGACCGCCACCGGTTACGACGCCGACGTCCAGGCGGCGCGCACGGCATACGGGCGGTTCGTCGGCGTGCCCGCCGAGTGGGTCTCAGTCGGTCCGCAGGCGTCGGTGTATGCCGGGGTGGTCGCCGCATCGTTGCCCGACGGGGCCGAGGTGCTCTGCGTCGAGGGTGACTTCACCTCGATGATCTTCCCGTTCCTCGTCCAGGCGCAGACGGGTCGGATCAGTGTCCGCCATGTGCCGCTCGGCGAGGTGGCCGCCTCGATCACCGAGCGCACCACGCTGGTCTCGTTCTCCCTGGCGCAGAGCGCGTGCGGGAGCCTCTGTGATGGGGCGGCGATCGCCGAATCCGCTCGCCTTGCAGGCGCGCTCACCTTCTGCGACGTCACCCAGGCAGCGGGCTGGCTGCCGTTCGACGCGGGCGACTACGACCTGACCGTCTGTTCGGCCTACAAGTGGATGTGCCAGCCGCGCGGCACGACGTATTTCACCGTGCGCCCCGGTGCCGTCTCGTGGCTGCGGCCCGTGGTCGCCGGTTGGTATGCCGGTGACGACATCTGGGGCTCCTGCTACGGACCGGACATGGTGCTGTCCTCGAACGCCAGCCGCTTCGACGTCTCACCGGCCTGGCTGTCGTGGGTCGGCGCGGTCCCCGCACTCGAGGTGATGTCGATGGCGCCGATCGAGGCGATCCGTGACCACGACGTGGCACTCGCCGACGGCCTGCGAGAGCGGCTCGGTCTGCGCCCGGAAGGCCGGCCGGTGCTTCGGCTCGACGACGCCGACGGTTCGATCGCCACCCGGCTGGGTGACGCCGGGGTCACCGTGTCGTCACGGGCCGGGGGCGTGCGGATCGCCTTCCACGTCTGGAACACCGCCGCCGATGTCGACCTCGTGGCCGACGCCCTCGACGCCCGATAACCCGTCCGGCCGCCGAAGTCGGCGCCACGTGGTTGCATGGTGGCGTGTCCCGACCACGTCACCCGGCGAGTCCGGCGACGGCCCAGCTGGCCGCGGCCGGGCCGGCACCGGACGGGCCGGCCGCGCCGGGACCCCGGCACGGCACGGCGCTCTGCCTCTCCGGCGGCGGCTACCGCGCGGCGTTGTTCCACCTCGGCGCGGTCCGCCGGCTCAACGAGCTCGGCGTCCTCGGCGGGTTGCGGTCGATCAGCGGCGTCTCCGGGGGAGCACTGACCGCCAACCTGCTCGCCGACCCACGGCTGGTCTGGCCGGACGAGTCGGGCGGGGAGGTGGTGGTGAATGGCTTCGAGCGCTACGTCGCCGACCCGTTGCGCCGCCTCGCCGGGCACAACGTGCGGACCCCCGCGCTGCTGGCCAAGCTCTGGCCGCCGCGCTGGTTCATGCCGGACAGCGCGGTGCGAGCGCTCGCGGGCCGGCTGTCCGTGGCCGTGCCGTGGTGGGCGGGCGACCTGCGCGACAACGCGCCCGACGGTCCCGCGGTGCTCACCTGCGCGACCGAGGTTGCCTACGGCGTCTCGTGGATCTTCGCTGACCCCAACGCGGGCCGGCCTCACGGCCGTGTGGGCGACTACCGCCTCGGCCACGCCGACCCACCGCCCGGACTGCGCATCGCCGACGCGGTCGCCGCGACCTGCGCCTACCCGCCGTTCTTCGCCCCGCAGGTCCTCAACGGTGTGGAGATGGGCCTGAAGGGCGGCGAACCCGGGCACGCCGACCCGCAGCAGCACGCCGAGATCCTGCGGCACATCGAGCTCACCGACGGCGGCGCCTACGACACGCTGGGGGTCGAGGCAGTGTGGGCCGACCACGCGACGGTGCTGGTCAGCGACGGCGGCACGGTGTTCCGGGCGCGCACCACGCACACCGTGTGGGGCCAGCTGCTGCAGATCCTCGGGATCGCCACCAGCGGCGGCCAGACCACCCGGCTGCGGTGGCTGCAGGCGCGCTTCGCCCAGGACGCGCTCACCGGAGCCAGCTGGTCGTTGGATGCCGTTGTCCCCGGCCACTACCCGGCCGCCACCACCGAACGCATCAACGCGGTGCGCACCGACCTCGACGCGTTCAGCGACGGCTTGCAGCAGGTGCTCGAGCGACACGGATACCTCGTGGCCGACCAGGCCGTGCGCGAGCACGCCCCACAGCTGATCCGGCTCGACGCACCGCTGGAGCCGCCGCATCCGCAGGTCGCCGACGCGAAGGTCGCGGACGGCATACTGCGTGGATCGTCACGGCGCACGTTGTTGGGGCGCTTCTGACCGTCCCGCATACTGGGAGCATGACCGCCGTTGCCACGTCCCGGGACGAGACGTATGCCGCGCTGGTCCAGTTGGTACGCGGCGGCGACCTGACCGTCCTGACCGGGGCGGGGCTGTCCACCGAGTCGGGGATCCCGGACTACCGCGGCCCCGAGGGCATCCGGCGCGTGACCCCCATGACGTATGACGAGTTCGTCGCCTCCTCCAGCGCCCGGCAGCGTTACTGGGCAAGGAGTTTCATGGGATGGGGGCGATTCAAGGCGGCGGCGCCCAACGCAGGACATCGGGCGGTTGCCGAACTGGAACGGCGGGGCCTGACGCGGGGCGTCATCACCCAGAACGTCGACGAGCTGCACCAGAAGGCCGGCGCCCACGACGTCCTCGAGCTGCACGGCACCCTCGACCGGGTGCGCTGCCTCACCTGCGGCGAGACCTACCGGCGCGACGACGTGCAGGCCTGGCTGGACGAGGCCAATCCCGACTTCGAGGTGGCGGTCGGCCAGCTGCGGCCGGACGGCGACGTCGACATCCCCGACGCGGCGATCGAGAGGTTCCGCGCGCCCCGCTGCCTGGTCTGTGGCCACGACACGCTCAAGCCCGACGTGGTGTTCTTCGGTGAGTCGGTGCCGAAACCGTTGGTGGAGCAGTGTTTCGCCTTGGTGGAATCGTCCGCGGGCCTGCTGGTGCTGGGGTCGTCGCTGGCGGTGATGTCGGGATACCGGTTCGTCCGCCGGGCGGACAAGCTGGGGATGCCGATCGCCATCGTCACCCGGGGTTGGTCGCGCGGTGACGGTGAGGCAACGCTGCGGCTGGACGCCCCGTTGGGCGAGACGCTGACCCGGCTGGTGGCCGACCTCTGACCGGGACGATCCGGCCGCGACAGCAGGGGTCCGACTCAGACGCGGCGCAGCACCGCGGTGACCTTGCCGAGGATCGAGGCATCGTCGCCGTCGATCGGCTCGTAGGCATCGTTGTGCGGCATCAGCCACACGTGTCCCTTGGTGCGCTTGAACGTCTTGACCGTCGCCTCGTGGTCGAGCAGGGCGGCGACGATGTCGCCGTTCTCGGCGGTCTGCTGCTGGTGCACGACCACCCAGTCGCCGTCGCAGATCGCCGCGTCGATCATCGAGTCGCCGACCACCTTGAGCAGGAAGAGCTCGCCCTCGCCGACGATCTGCTTGGGCAGCGGGAAGACGTCCTCGACGACCTCCTCGGCCAGGATCGGTCCACCGGCGGCGATGCGGCCCACCACCGGCACGTAGGACGCGGCGGGACGCTCGTCGCCGATGCCCGTCTCGTCGACCTCGTCGGGGGTGGAGGCCGCGCGCGAGTCGCCGGCCCGGTAGCCGCGCGCGCTGCGCCCCAGGTCGGGGGATACGACCTCGATGGCGCGCGGGCGGTTGGGGTCGCGGCGCAGGTAGCCCTTGCGCTCGAGCATGTGCAGCTGGTGGGCCACGCTGCTCGGGCTGGTCAGGCCCACCTGCTCGCCGATCTCGCGCAGGCTGGGCGGGTAGCCGCGGCGGTCGATGGAGTTGCGGATGACCTCGAGGACCCGGCGCTGTCGAGTCGTCAGGCCGTCGCCCTTGTCGCGCTCGGGCATCTCGTGGATCTTGGCCATCGTGGCATCCCCTTCAGTGGATGTGGACTGCGGCGGGCGGGCGGGTCGTGGACGGGCGTCGGCCCGCGGCAGGGCGAGGGCGGTCGACATCAGTGCAGGTCAGAGCCGGTATGGCGGCCGCCCGAGACCGCGCGCAGCGGGCCCTGTCGGTGGTCGCTGCTTGGCTACTGGACATGACCTCATCGTACGCAGTTCGGACACGTTGGCCAAACACCTGTTCGACGCGTGTCTCGACATTGTCGGCGCGACGTGTTAGAAATCGTACAAGCGTGCTATCGCACACGCGTTCGGGACCGACCGCTTCAACACCGCTCGTCGCGACCGATCCGACCGCACCGATCGTCTGGAGGACAGCATGAGCGCAGCAACGACCTGGGGCTACCTCGAGTCGGCCCCGTGCTCGGCACCGCACCCCGGTCCCGACACCCGCAGGCCGGGCCGTCGGTCGCACCTGCGGCTGGTCCCGACCGGACCGGACGTGCAGGCGAGCCCGACGCACAGCCGAGTCACCCGGCGCGGTCGCCTCGCGATCACGCTGCTGGTGACCGCCGCGGTCCTGACCCTCGCGATGAGCCTGGCGAGCGGGATTTCCGCGCCGACGGGCGTGGCGCAGCCGACGGTCACGGTGGCTTCCGGACAGACCCTGTCCGACATCGCCGCGGCCGAGCTGCCGCAGCTGCCGGTGCGTGACGCCGTCGTGCAGCTGCAGCTGGCCAACGACCTCACCTCGATGCAGGTGCACGCCGGCCAGGTGCTGGTCGTGCCATCGGCCGGCCGCTGATCGGGGAGCGGCCGGCCCGGCTGCCGATCAGCCGCCCGGCAGGGAGTAGCCGCTGACGATGTTCAGTGTCGTGGCGAAGGTGAGGTACATCAGCCAGACCCCGGTGCACAGGTGGGCCAGGCCGAGGATTCGTCCGGCCACGGCGATGCCGGCGCTGGCGAAGAAGTCCGCGACGTAGATCCAGGTCAGGCCGACGAAGAGCAGGCCGACCGGCCAGCCGCCGCCCATGAAGAAGGTGACGAGGCCGAGCACGGAGATGATCGTGTAGGCGACGGACATGCCCACGTTGGTCCTGACCTCGTTGCCCTGCATCCGGTTGAGCCCGAGGGCAAACCAGTGGATGCCGTATGCGGAGAACGCCAGGGCGGCCATGTAGAGCAGCGGGTCCTTGAAGACCTGGAACCACGTCATCCCGACGAAGAGGATCACGCCGGTGACGAACTGGCAGAAGCCTGGCAACCAGACGCCCCACCAGCCGGTGGCGCGGTCAGCCGCCGGACTGCGGGCGGGGTAGCCGAAAAGCTCCTGTGGTCCCCAGATGAGATAGCCGGTGCCCAGACCGAAGAACCCGAGCGTGACCGGCGCGAAGTGCGAGATCTGGAAGGTCTGCGCGGTGAGTAGAGCGGTGTGCAGCATCTCGTCCTCCTCGGACGATGTCGTTGAACCGTTGATTACCTACCCACTCCATCCGGCTTTCAACCGGAAGGATCGACTCTGCGTGCCGTGATGCGGGCGAGCAGCTGGTGGCCCTCCCGCTCGAGGTCGGCTGCCTCGTCGGCAGGGAGCCGTGTCGACCAGGGTTCGCCGGCTGCCGCGTCGTAGGCCTCGTGCATCACGAACATCGAGGCGGACAGCCGCCGAGCCTCCGTCAAGCGGGCCGCCGCGTCCTGGCCGGTGGCGTCAGCGGGGTCGGCGGGCGACGAATCGGCGACCCCGCGGGCGGCGTCGAGGGCGGCGCGGCAGTCGTCCATCGCGCTGCGCAGGACGCCCTCGAGGCGCCGGTTGCGGATGGCGAAGGCCGAGCCGATGCCCACGACGATGCCGATGAAGGTGTCGAGGACGCGGTCGACCAGCAGCGTGGTGTCCGAGCTGGCGTGGCCGAGATGGGCCAGCAGCAGCGCGATGGGTGTGGCGAACATCAGGCAGAGCGCGTAGTTGAGCCCCACCATCAGCTCCGCGCCGACCTGCAGCACGATCACGAGGGCGACGGTCAGGCCGGCGCCGGGGGAGTAGGCGAGGGCCAGCACGCCCACCAGCAGGCCGGCTCCGGTGCCGAGGGCTCGCTGGATGCTGCGATCGACCGTGGCATACCAGCTGACCGACTGCTGCACGGCGACCGCCGAGACGGCCGCCCAGGAGGCGTGCCCCAGGCCGAGCAGGTGGGCGATACTGACGGCCAGCGCGACCGCGACGAGCGACCGGATGGCCTGGGGGACGAATGGCGCCGACGGACGTAGGGAGGTGATCGACGTGCCCCAGCGCTCCAGCGGTTGGCGCAGCAGGGGCGGTCCTGATGGGCGCGCCAGGGCGTCGGCGGCGTCCCGGCCGTCGAGCTCGGCCTGCTCGCCCCTGCCCAGCGTCACGTCCGGGATCTCGCCGAACCGGCGCAGTCCGCGCGCCAGTCGCCGCAACTCGGATGCGGTGACCGCCCAGGAGGCGTCGCTGTCCGATCCGCCGGTCGAGTCCGAGCGGCCCGACTCGGCGATGCGGTGTGAGGCCAGTCTCGCCCTGAAGGTGACTTCCTCGGCGTGCGCGCAGAGGGCCTCGAGCCGCGCGGACCACCGAGACGTCCGCCCGCTCGAGCCGATGGATGTCCAGGCGGCCCGGAGCGCCATGCCGGCGCGGTGTCTCGCTGACAGCTCGCCGTCGGCACCGATGGCACCGACGCGGTCGGCGACCGCCTCGAGGGCCCGCGCGACGGCGACCCGCTCCGGTCCGTGGTGACGGATCACCCAGCCGGACATGCACACCAGCCAGGCCCAGCCCGCGACGGCAGCGGTGGTGAGGGTGGCCGGCACCACGGCCTCCGGGCCGATCGGCAGCTCGGCGCACACCGAGACGGCGAACACGGGGAAGATGCCTGCCGGTCCGCCTGTGCGGGTGGCATCGGAGAGCAACCGCGCCAGACCGGCGACGGCCGCCACGACGGCGATGACGACGAGGACGTGACCGGTGTAGGCCGCAGTCAGCGTCCCCACCAGGGTGGAGAGCGACATGAAGATGCCGACGGCCGCGAGCATCGGCGCCTTCACGGCATACGGCGCGTTGCGCCCGTAGAGGGAGGTGAACCCGCCGAAGGCTGCGAACGAGAGCAGGTCGCGGTGCCCGGTCAGCAGCAGGACGACGAGGGGGACGCCCATCGAGATGCCGGCGTGCATGGCCGGTATGACGGTCGCGTCCGGGGGACGCAGGCGGAGGGCGCGGTGCTGGGCCAGTCGACGAAGCGAGTGGCTGGTCACGCTGGGGGAATGACTACTCGGGCAGGGGGCCGCAGAGCTGCTCCCAGTAGCGGCCGAGGTTCTGCATCGGCAGGAAGTGGCCGGTGCGGTGGCCGTCAATCATGATCGCCTCGACCCCCGAGGCGATGTAGGTGCTCGCGTTGCGGACGATGTCCACGGGTCTGGTTGGTGCGCCTTGGAACTCGCCCTCGGCCGCGAGGATGTTCTGCTCGATCGCGAAGCGACGGGCGCGCTGCTCGGTGCTGAAGGCGAAGAGGGTGTTGACGCCGCGGATCTCGCCAGCGGCCGGTGCCCAGTGACCGTCGCCGGAGTCGATCGGCACGCACCACCAGCGGTCGAGGCCGAACGTCGCCCGCCACAGCTTGTCCTGGTCCGACTCCTTCTTGGAGCGGCGGGCGGCGTTGGACAGGCGGTCGAGGTTCCATACCTGATCGAGCTCGGAAGAGGTGGATCGGACACTGGGCCCGGCGGGACTCCAGCACTCCTCCAGCTGGGTTTCGGCGTCCTGATCTGGGGTTGCAGCGTGGTGGGTCATACCTCTATGGCACCACACTCTGGCCCCGGAGCCCTCCAGCGCCGGTGTCCGGTGGCGCCGCAGCGGGGCCCGAAGACCTGCCGACGACCATGGCGGACGGCAAAACCAGCGAGTATGCCGTCCCGGCCAGGCGTACCGACCGTTGTCCGGGTCAGGCGTCTTGGCGGGCATGTCCAGACGGCGCGGTGTGGACCACAGCGGGCGGGCCTTCGACGTGGAGCTGGGGGATCCGGCGGTCCAGGGACCGTGGGAGCCACCAGGCCCTCGCGCGGAACAGCCGCATGACCGCCGGCACCACCAGACAGCGGATCACCACGGCGTCGATGAGGACCGCGACGGCCATCGCGAAGCCCGTCTGGGCCCGCCACCGCCCGCACGCACGTCAGCAATGCGATGGGCAAGCTAGGGGCGCGGGACCGTGCTCAGCTCGTGGTGGTCGCCTAGTACTACAGCCGCACTTAGTTTTTGCTGGTCCCGCGTGTCGACTGTGTGAGACTGGGAATTCACCGGCATGTT